>DASTTD010000450.1:0-7984 GCA_035760325.1 Gemmatimonadaceae bacterium | reverse complement strand
GCGGTGTCGCTCAGGGATGTGAAGCGCGACTACGCGCTCGGGAAGGAAAGCGTGCACGCGCTGCGGGGCGTGACACTCGATATCGGCGCCGGTGATTATGTCGCGATAGTCGGACCTTCGGGGTGCGGAAAGTCGACACTGCTCAACCTCATCGGCGTCATCGATCAGCCCTCGAGCGGAACGGTTTCAATAAACGGGAAGCGGGTCGATGGAATGAGCGACCGCGAAGCCACGACCTTTCGTCTGCGGACCATCGGATTCGTATTTCAGCGGTTCTACCTGCTGCCGATTCTATCCGCGCTCGAGAACGTCTCGCTCCCGATGGCGGAGGCGAAGGTTGCGGCCGCCGAAAGGTCTGACCGCGCGGCGACGCTGCTCGATTATGTCGGATTGCGGGAGCGGATGAATCACCGGCCGTCGGAGCTCTCCGGCGGCGAGCAGCAGCGGGTGGCGATCGCGCGCGCACTCGCCAACAAGCCCTCGCTTCTCCTTGCCGACGAGCCGACCGGTGAGCTCGACGCCCACACCGGGGCTGAAATCATCTCGCTCTTTCGCCGACTCCACCAGGATGGAACCACCATCGTGGTCGTCACGCACGATGAGGAGCTGGCGACCGCCGCGCGCCGGCAGATTCACATGCGCGACGGACGGATAGTCGGGGACGCGTTCGAGATATGATCAGGCGTCTGGCCTTCCGGAACATCGCGTACCGTCCATGGCGCTCGCTGCTGCTCTTCTTCGGCTATGGCGTAGGCGTCGGCGTGATGATCGTGCTGCTGTCGATCGGGGAGGCGATGCTGACCCAGGCTCGCAACGAGAGGCTGGTTGGCGGCGGCACGATAACGGTCCTTCCCGAAGGTCTCGACATCGAAGTCATGAAAACCGGCGGCATCGGCGGACTTTTCTTTTCAATCGATCATGCGTCGTTTCTCTACCGGCAGCTCCTCGCCTCACCGAGGCTCGAGCGGGATGTCCGCGCTGTCGCTCCACAAATCGAGGGACGGCTGCTGTATGCGCGCACGAGCGACGGGACTGAATACGCCGTGTACGCGGCCGGCGAGATACCGGCGGCCAGCGAAGCCGTAGGCGCCGCTCCGACGATCCTGGATGGCACCTGGACGAACGACGAAGGCGACCGGCGATGGACGTCTCCGACGCTGGCGGAGCTGCGACACGAGATCGACCGGTTTCATCTTCCGTCTGATTCCCTCGCCAATCGCGACACGTGGGGCGAGTGGCACTACTTCAACGTCATGTCCGACGGTGGAAAACGCTGGGCGTT
The DNA here is from genome assembly GCA_035760325.1 of Gemmatimonadaceae bacterium. Taxonomy (GTDB): domain Bacteria; phylum Gemmatimonadota; class Gemmatimonadetes; order Gemmatimonadales; family Gemmatimonadaceae; genus UBA4720. Next base: position 6,702 of record DASTTD010000450.1, on the reverse strand, counting down.
CATTTCCTTCATCGTCGGCGGCGATGTAACCGGCACCGATTGGGGCGGTAACCTCGGCATCACTCTGCGGGAACAAGGCGGACGCACCCGGAAATTCGCGACGAGAGTCGACCGCTCGAGAGTGCGATTCTCAACGGCGAGCGCCAATGTGGTCTTCGGCGATTCGCGGGTAGAGGTCCTCCCGAATGGAGACTACCGGGTTCGCGCGACCGCGCGGGAAGAGAACGGTGCGGGCAGAATCGACATTTCGCTCACCGTCAGCCCGGCGCCGTTCGCCTACTTCCCGGGGGTGTCCATGGGCGCTGGGGACTTCGTCTCGGGCTACACCGTTCCCGCGCTCCGAGCGAGTGCGTCAGGTACGTTGTGCGTCGACGGAAGGTGCGAAGTGCTGACGAGAGCGCAGGCTTACCACGATCACAACTGGGGAGTGTGGAAAGGCGTCACCTGGGAGTGGGGCGCGGGTCGAGCCGGCGAATACACGTTCCTCTATGGACGAGTGCATGCACCCGACTCCGCTGCATCACGCCCGCCGGTGCTCGTCTATCTCATCGACTCCCTCGGATTCCGCGGGGTATTCCGGCCGCGAACAATCTCGTACTCGGACCGCCGCAGCGTGCGGATAGCGGGGCGAACGATCGCCGTTCCTGCGCGCGCCGTCCTGTTCGACGAGCGTGACGGCGACACGCTGAGCATCGAGATCGACATCGAAGACGCCATCGCCACCGATATGCGAGTGGAGCGCGAAGCGATGGGAGTGGAGACGCGGAACGAAGACGCACCTGCCACCCCCGCCCTGAAACCGTACTTTATCCAGATGAAAGGGACGGCGCGCATTTCCGGCAGGCTGGAGGGGATGAGAGTGGAAGGAACCGGAACCGGCTTCTTCGAGACGTTTCGGTAGTGAGCTGCGCCCTCCTCGTTAACATGCTTCCCACGAAGGCCCGATAATGAACGACGCTCACTCGATACCACACCTCCTGCTGGTCCTGGCCGCGGTGCTTGCGACGGCGAAGCTTCTCGGCGCGGTTGCGCAGCGGATCGGCCAGCCATCAGTGCTTGGTGAGCTGCTGGCCGGGGTTCTTCTCGGCGCGTCGGTGCTCGGATTGCTGGATCCCACGGACCCCGTGATACATGCACTCGCCGAGCTCGGCGTAATGGTGCTGCTGTTCGAGATCGGTCTGCATACCGATCTCCGCGCGATGGCAAAGGTGGCGGGGACTGCGACGACGGTCGGCATCGTCGGAGTCGTGCTTCCGTTCGTGCTCGGGTACTACGCCGCGTCGACTGTGCTGGGCTTCGAGCGAATTCCGTCCCTCGTTTGCGGCGCCGCGCTGACGGCGACTTCGATCGGCATATCGGCTCGCGTCCTCTCGGACCTCGGGCAGCTCAACACCCGAGAGGGACAGGTCGTGCTGGGAGCCGCGGTTCTGGACGACATCATCGGGCTGATCGTGCTGTCGGTGGTCACGAGCATGGTCCTGGGCGGAACGTGGAGCGTTTGGGGCATTATCGTGACGACGGCCCTCGCGGTGGGCTTCATCCTTGCCGCGGTGGTCGGCGGAAAGTTCCTGGCGCGACCGTTCTTCCGCTCACTTCGCGACATTCGAACGTCCGGAACACTGGGCGTGGTCGCTCTCGCTTTCGCCTTTCTGCTGTCGTCGCTTGCCGCCAGCGCGGGCTCGGCGATGATACTGGGTGCGTTCGCCGCGGGGCTCGTTCTCCACGACACCGCGGAACGCGTTGAAATCGAGAGGTCGGCGACGACGATCGGGCATTTTCTGGTGCCCATTTTCTTTGCCTCCGTTGGCGCGTCGGTCGAGCTCTCGACCTTCGCGGAGCCGCGCACCCTGGCGGCCGGCGGACTGCTGATCGCCGTCGGGGTCATTGGAAAGTTCGCGGCGGCTTACGCGCCGTGGACCTTCAGCGGTAATAAAGCCCTCATCGGAGTGGCGATGGTTCCGCGGGGCGAAGTCGGACTCATCTTCGCACAGATGGGGCTGGCAACGAAAGCGATCACGCCGGCGATCTTCAGCGCGCTGACGCTAATGGTGATGGTGACGACGTTTCTGGCTCCGCCGGTTCTGGCCAGAGTCGGGAGAGGCTCTGTAGGCGAGCGGGAAGATTTTTCGGGTGAAGGCGGAATCGACGATCTCGTCGCCGGAGACTGGGGTGACGAGCCGCTGCGTACGCCACGCACGAACCCCACTGAAGGGGGCGGCTAGAAGAGCGACATCTGCTCGCCGAGCATCTCGGGGTCCACCGGATTCTGTCCGAGGCGGGACTGGAACTCGCGCGCGGCGGCCGGACTGTGGCCTGAGAAGTGGTTGTTCACGTAGCCGTAGATGCGAGTCACCTTTCCGGATAGCTCCGCGATCGCATCCACCCACCTCTCGATCTCGCCCGAGCGATCGACCTGCACACGCGAGTAGTCCACCAGGTCGCGGTTCGGTCCCATCCATCGGATGTACGCGAAATCGGCCGTCGGACGCGCGGCGAGACTGAGCATCAGCTTGCGCGGAATCCATCGGCCATCCACCAGCGCCAGCGCGATGTTGCGCTCGCTCAGGAGCGCGATCACTCCGTCGTTGATCCAGCCGCGATGACGGAACTCGATCGCCACGCGCAGATCGGACGGTACCCTCGCGATGAAATCGACGAGCGCCGGCAGCTCAGATGGCTGAAAGTCGGGACCGGTCTGCGCGAGAATCGGCCCGAGCTTGGGTCCCAGCTCCCGCACGCGCTCGAAGAAGGCCTCCGAGGCGCCCGTAACATCGCGGAGCCGCTGCTCATGGGTGATCTCCTGCGGCATCTTCAGCGCGAAGACGAACCGGCGCGGCGTTCGCTCTACCCAGCCGCGCAGAGTCGTGGCGGCCGGGGAAGCGTAGAAGGTCGAATCGACTTCCACCGAGTCGAAGGCGCGGGCGTAGACCGTCAGGAAGTCCGAAGGGCGCGTGGCGTGCGGATAGAACGGCCCGATCCAGGCATCGTAATTCCAGCCCTGCGTTCCAATGTGGATCTCCGCGGCCATGCGTTCAATCGGCGGGTGACGAAGCCCGGTGTCAAGTCTGAGCAATCTCCATATTTACGATGTAGACTTGGAGTGTGTCGCGCTGCGCAACCGCCACGGCCCGGCGCGACGACCCCCCGCTCGATTTCCAGGAGTCAGGATGTTCTTTGAGATAGTCTCGTTCATTTTTACGGGCCTCTTCGCCGGCGTCGCACTTTACATCAGCGTTGTCGAGCAGCATGGCAGGCTGGCGTCGGAACCGGCCGTCGCGCTCGCGGAGTGGCGCTTCAGCTACAGACGGGCGGCAATTCTCCAGATTGTGCTGGTCACGGTTGGAGTGCTCTCGGCTATCACCGCGTTCTACCTCGGGCGCGGCGTGTCGGTGTTCGTGGCCGGCATGCTCCTCGCCACAGTCGTCGGCTGGACGCTGATAGCGGTTATGCCGGTCAACCGGCAGCTCCTGGATCCCGCGCGAACATCCGCAACGCCCGACACGGACCTCCTTCTGAAAAAATGGGGCCGGCTTCACATGATTCGAACGATCGCTGCGATCCTCGCGCTCGTGCAGCTCGGAGCGAATCTTCTGGGCTACGTCTGAAACAAAGGGTAGCCGGCGCTTCTAAGCGCGGCGATGCTGCTCCGATGACTTTCAGGAAGTGGCTTCTCGGCATCTTCGCCGTCTCAGCGGCCGCGGTGTGCGTGTCGCTGGGCATATGGCAGCTGCGGCGGATGGAGGAACGGCGACAGCAGAACGCGTTTCTCGCCTCTCGCCGGTTCGCGCCCGAGATATCGCTCGAGCAGCTTCCCGCCGACCCGGTCGAAGGACGGTTTCGAAGAGTTCGACTCGCGGGCGTGTACGACCATTCCAACGAGATCGTGCATACTCTTCGCGGCCGCCGCGGGTCTCCTGGCGTCAATATCCTCACTCCGCTGCTGCGGCACGGAAACGACACCGCGGTTCTGGTGAATCGAGGCTGGGTATACGCCCCGGATGGAATGACCGTCGATACCAGGCCATGGCGAGAGACGGACACGCTGGAAGGATCCGGCTTCGTCGAGACTTTCCCGGCCGCCGGCGTGTCGACATCCGCGAACCCGCGGCGGCCGCGGTCATTTCGCCGCCTCGACAGGAGCGTGCTGGCGGAGCTTTTCCCGTATCCGATCGCGAATTATTACGTCGTGCTCACCGATTCGACGAGCAACCGCGAAACTGAACTCGGTCGCGCGCCCGCGCCAAACATTCCGCCGCGTGTCGAGCCCGCCGCGCTCGATGAAGGCCCGCACCGCAGCTACGCCGTGCAGTGGTTTTCGTTTGCAGCGATCTCTATTATTGGATTAGTGATCTTCCTCAGGCGCGCATGACCGACAGGCAGGCAGGAACCGCGGCCGAAAAAGAAGCGCGCGAGGTTGCGGAGAGTGCGCGCGAGACGGAGTGGGCGCATCCGAGCTTCGTGCGCGAGCTGTTCCTCGGCCGCTTCCGTCTCGATCTGATCCATCCACATCCGCCGGCCGATGTCGCGGAGGAAGCGCGGGCAAAGCCGTTCATGGACAAGCTGCGCGACTTCATGGAACGACTGGAGTCCGAAGAGATCGATCGGACCGGTGAGATTCCCGAGCGCGACGTGCAGGAGCTCCGCGAGATGGGCGCCTTCGGCATCAAGATTCCGAAGGAGTACGGCGGACTGGGACTGTCGCAGATGAGTTACGTCCGTGCGATCGAGATGGTGACTTCGAAGGATGGCTCGCTCACCGCACTGCTTTCGGCCAGCCAGTCGATTGGAGTTCCTCAGCCGCTCAGGCTTTTCGGAACGGAAGAACAGAAGCAAAAATATTTTCCGCGCCTGGCGAAGGGAGCGATTTCCGCCTTCGCGCTCACCGAGGTCGACGCCGGCTCCGACCCCGCCAACATGCAGTGCACGGCGACGCCGACGCCGGATGGCAAGCACTTCATCATCAACGGTGAAAAGCTGTGGTGCACCAACGGAACGCGCGCCGAGCTGTTCGTGGTGATGGCGAGGACGCCGGAGAAAGTGATCAATGGAAAGCCGGTGAAGCAGATCACCGCCTTCATCGCCGAAGCGTCGATGCCGGGCGTGGAAGTAGTGCATCGACTTCGCTTCATGGGGCTCAAGGCTATCGAGAACGGGGTGATCCGCTTCACCAACGTGAAGGTGCCGCGCGAAAACATTCTCTGGGACGAGGGGAAGGGCCTCAAGCTCGCGCTCATAACGCTCAACACCGGGCGACTGACGATTCCGGTCGGCTGCGCCGGCGTCGGCAAGCAGATGGTCGCGGTTACGCGGAAATGGGCGAATGAACGGGTGCAGTGGGGTCAGCCGATAGGCAAGCACGAGGCGGTAGCGCAGAAGCTCGCGCGCATGACGGCGTATACGTTCGCGATGGAAGCGATTGGAGAGCTGGCGACCGCACTGTACGAGAAGGGCGATTACGATATCCGTCTCGAGGCGGCGATCGCAAAGCTGTACAACACCGAAGCGGGCTGGCGAATACTCGACGACGCTTTGCAGATACGCGGCGGACGAGGATACGAGATGGCGGAGTCGCTGGCCCGGCGCGGTGAGCCGGCCATACCCGTGGAGAGGGCGATGCGGGATTTCCGCATCAATCTCATCTTCGAGGGCTCGTCCGAGATCATGCGGCTCTTCATCGCGCGCGAAGCGGTCGACTACCATTTCAAGCTCGCCTTCAACATCGTCAACCCCGAGTCGACGATGAAGGAGAAGCTCGCCGCGATGGTGAACGCTACGCCGTTCTACCTGACGTGGTACCCGACGCGCTGGCTGAACGCGGCGCGGCTTCGCCGTTACGGCGAATTCGGCAAGCTTGCGACGCACATCCGATACATCGAGCGCACGACGCGCCACCTTGGCCGCTCGATCTTCCACGCAATGGTAAGGTTTGGGCCGAAGCTCGAGCGGAAGCAGATGGTCCTGTTCCGGGCCGTCGACATCGGCGCCGAGCTGTTCGCCATGTCAGCGGCGTGCGTGCGGGCGCAAATGCTCGAGAAGCGGGGCAGGCCCGGAGCTGTCGCTCTCGCGGATGTTTTCTGTCTCGAGGCGCGCGAGCGGATCAGGATTTCGTTCGATAACCTTTTCGGACCGAACGACCCTGCGTTGTACAAGCTGGCGTTGGAGGTGCTGCGTGGCGAGCACGCGTGGCTGGAGCAGGGGATCGTTTCCAGCGTGGCCGATTTCGACAAAACGAAACGTCGCCCCGGAACCGGGGGCGCCGCTCTTCCGTCCGACTCGATTACCGCGACGGTCGGCGCGACTCAGTAGGGGATGGATTCGTAGCGCTGAAGGAACGGCAACTTAGAACGACACAGATCTGAGGGAGCAGAAGCATAGACTGTTAGTTGCGAGAAGCTTCTAGCAACTCAAGTCTATGCTTCGTCATCTCGGATCTGTGTCGTTCTTAGGCAGTTCGCAGCTGTGGTTAGCAGTCAATCCACGAGCTGACGCGAGCCATCGTCCTTACGTGGGTCCGAACCCGGCGATCCGTTCTAGACGGCTGCCGCGCGTGGCCCCGTGTCCTTGGCTGTAAAGCCGATCGCCAGCATTGCAACCGCGAGTATCCCGTGCAGCCAGATGTCATTTCCGCCCAGTGGCATCGTTCCGAATCCATCCGGAGCGACGAATCCGAGCACGGTCAGGACGGCGTAGATGATTCCGGCC
>DASTTD010000449.1:0-2374 GCA_035760325.1 Gemmatimonadaceae bacterium | reverse complement strand
TCGCGGCAACGAGCTCGACGCCTTCCGGCGCGAGCATAACCTTCAGCAGCTCCCGGTTGCGGCTCTCGTCGTCAACGATGAGAACGGTCGCACTGCGCCTCGCTGTTCCGTTCGTACCGCTCATCGTGGAAGTATGGGCTCCGCAAGCCCGGCTTTCGCCAGCTGCGATGCAACCGTCGCGAGGAAGCTTTTGTACGAGAGGGGCTTCGCGATGTAGCCATCGCATCCAGCGGCCCGGATCCGCTCCTCGTCGCCCTTCATAGCGAGCGCGGTCAGCGCGATCACGGGAATTCCGGATGTGGCTGGATCAGCCTTGAGAATCGCGGTCGCTTCCAGGCCGTCCATGCCGGGAAGCTGGATATCCATGAGGATGAGATCAGGCTTGTCCTCACGCGACATCGTCAGTCCCGTCTCGGCGTTCGTCGCCGAAAAGACGGTGTGATTGGCTGAATTCAGCAGAAACTCCGCCAGCGTCATGTTCGCGGGATTGTCCTCCACGATCAGAATTTTCGCCACGTCAGGCGGTGGCTCTACGTGAAGTCGCGCGGCGAATTTCGGAGATGAATCGTTCCCGATTGAAGGTGGCCTTGTCGATGATCGCGGAGACGTAGCCGTTGAGCTTGAAGCGATCATCGGCGGTAACCCTCTTCGCCGTCAGGACCAGCACGGGGATGTGAGCTGTGGATGGACGCTCCTGCAGCGCGGTTACGACATCGAAACCGGTCACCTCGGGCATCATCAGATCGAGCAGGATCAGATCGGGGAGCTCCAGCTGGGCCAGCTCGATTGCCTGGCGGCCGCCGTACGCCGTGATGACGCTGCTGGCCAGCCCGTGCAGCCGTACTCGTATCAGGTCGACGGCTTTCGGGTCATCGTCCACGACGAGCACCTTGAGCGCTCCACCCTCCGGGACGGGAAAGAGCCCGAGTCCAACCAGGGACTCGTAAAGCTCCTGCCTGGAAATCGGTTTCTGCAGTACCGCGGCTGCGCCGAGCGCAAAACCCTTCGGCGAATCAGCAACGATGGAAATGATCACGACCGGCACGCTCGTTACCGCGGGAATCTGCTTGATGCGACCGAGAAATTCCCAACCGTCCATTCCCGGCAGCGTGATGTCGAGGGTAATCAGCGAGAGTGGATACTCGGCCGCCAGCAGCAGCCCCTGTTCAGCGGATTCGGCGTGGATCACCGTGAACCCCTCTGCCTCGAGCTGAAGCCGGACCAGGTCCGCCGACTTGAGATCGTCCTCGACGACGAGCGCCACGCGCTCGCCGGGGAACACCGCGACCGGCGTGGCGGGGGTCTTCACAGCGCCCTCAGGCACCACTTCGCCGGCGGGGCGAAGGGGCAGCCAGATGGTGAATCGTGAGCCGTCGCCGACCGTGCTCTCGACAGCGGTGGTTCCGCAATGCAGCTCCACCAGCAGCTTGACCATCGCGAGGCCGAGTCCCGTCCCCTCGAATTTTCTGGCGAGGCCACTGTCGATCTGGCTGAACGGCTTGAAGAGGCGCTCCAATCCCTCGGCGGATATTCCCATCCCCGTGTCGGTGACACTGATCCTGAGGAAATCTTCGAACCTGCTTGGCGGCAGCGGAAAAGCGCGGCCCGTGCTTGTCGTATCGAGCAATCCGACCTCTTCACGCCGGACCCGCGCGGCCTCGATAGTCACCGTGCCGCCCTCGTTCGCGAACTTCACGGCATTCGAGAGAAGGTTGTACACGATCTGCTTCAGCTTTCGACCATCGGCGCGAATAGAGCCGATGCCATTGGGTACCTTCGTTATCAGATCGACTCGCCGGCTCGCCGCTTTTTCCCTGATTATGGTCATGCTGTTGGCGATCAGGCCCGACAGCTCGACGGACTCGAGGTCGAGAACCATTTTCCCGGCCTCGACCTTGGAGAGATCGAGGATGTCGTTGATCAGCGAAAGCAGGTGCTTGCCGCTGCTGAAAATGTCGCCGATGAAGCCCCGTTGCTGGGGTGTCAGATCGCCGAGCAATCCGTCGCCCAGCACCTCGGAAAAGCCGATGATCGCGTTGAGCGGTGTTCTCAGCTCGTGCGACATGTTGGCGAGGAACTCCGATTTCATCCGGCTCGCATCCACGAGCTCGGCGTTCTTCTGCTGCAGCGCCTGCTCGATGCGCTTGAGATCCGTGACGTCGCGCGCCGCGGCGAACACGCCCTGCAGATGCCGGTCGCGATCGTAGAACGTGGTGGCGTTGTACGAGACGGTGGTGAGCACGCCGTCGCGGGCCCGGGCGGTAAGCTCGTAGTTCGTGACTTTGCCTTCAGAGAGAACGCGGTTGATGCCCGCTTCCGCGCAGCTCGGATCGGTGAAGTAATTCTTGAACGGCGCGCCGATCAGCTCGTCGCG
>DASTTD010000448.1:0-2370 GCA_035760325.1 Gemmatimonadaceae bacterium | reverse complement strand
AATCAGCGGATCATCATCCTGTTCACAGGTCGGGTCAACCAGCTGACCCCGCCGAGCACCCCCGAGGGTCAGGGCTTCGTCGGAGGGTTCTTCTTCGCCGGCGACTTCTTCCCCCCCACCGCGCCTCCCGGCCAGTTTGCGTGCCCGCAGAGCAATGAGGCGGAGATTTTTTATCTGCTTGCCCCTGATCCGACCGGGCTCAAGTACGGCAACATCCGGAGTGTGGCGTCGGTCCGTCAGGGCACTCGTGGCACCATCGCGCACGAATTCCTCCACATGATCAACGCGGGCCTCCGCTTCGTCGGCGGAGTCGCGCAGGACTTCGAGGTCGCCTGGCTCGACGAGGGTCTCGCGCACCTCGGCGAGGAGGTCGTGGGCCGGCGTCTGAAAGGCTTTTCCGATCTGCAGCCGCTCACGCACGGGGATGTGTTCCCGAACGAGGCCGGTCGCAACGACTACAATGCTTTCTTCTTTCAGAATTTCGCGCGCCTCCGGCTCTGGATGCAGCGCCCCGATACGTCGTCCGGGATAAGCAGGGGCGCGGCTGACAACCTGTCTTCGCGGGGCGCAGCGTGGGCGTTCGTCCGATATTCGGCGGATCACTTTTCGACCTCCAATCCGCCCGCCTTCACCCGCCGTCTCGTGGCCGGTCCGGATACCGGCCTCGTCAACTTCAACAAGGTGACGGCGACGCCGCTCGACACCGTCGTCGCGGGCTATCTGGTCGCCAACTACGCCGACGACCTGGCCGGGCTGAACATCACCAACGTGCGCACCCAGTACCGCTCGTTGAACCTGCGGAGCCTGATGCCTCCCGTGAACCAAGGCCAAGGTTATCCGCTAAGAGTCGAGGCCCTCAGCGGCAGCGGCACCACCTCGCTTACTGGAACGAATCGCACCGGCAGCGGCAACTATTACACGCTTTCGGTGTCAGCGAATGCCGGCCCCAAGAACGTCAAGGTGCTGGACACCGGCGGGTCGGTGGTGAGCTATCCCGGCGCTCACGTGTACGTATTGAGGGTCCGGTAAGCGTTTCGGTCGGCCTATCGAGAATCAGCAGGCCGTTCTGTCGGCGTTCGCCGGGCTTCCGGAAACCGTCCACCCCGATTTGAGCATCACTCGCCAATTTCAGCTTGCTCGCCGTTCGCCCCGCCGCGAGATTGGCGGGGCCGCCATCCGTTCCTCTTTCAGGACCTCCATCTGAGATTTCGAGTCTTTCGCCCGGCAATCCTGGCGGCTGTCGCAGCCACCTATGCCTGCTCCGACTCATCCGCGCCGCCGCCCGCCTTCGGCCCGCTGGCGCGTCTGGCCGTGCGCAGCGGCGACACTCAGCGCGCGCTGGCGGGCACGGCGCTGCCCAACCCGATCATCATCATACCGCAGGATGAAAAGGGACGCACGGTCGGGAATCAGACGGCGACGTTCACCATAATCGCAGGCGGCGGATCGCTCTCGAGCAGCACCGGGACCGTCAACGGGGACGGCACCATAACCGCACCCACCTGGACTCTCGGCAACACCGACACGGCGCAGGAGATGCGGGTCCAGATCGGCGCCAAGACCCTCATCGTGACGGCGAGCATTCAAACATCGTACACGCTCGCGGTGAGATTTTTTGGCGCGCCCGTAAAGACCGAGCACGGCGCTCTCTTCACCAGAGCAGCGGCACGCATAAGGGCAATCGTCGTGGGGGGGCTGCCTCTCGTCAATGTGGAGGGGGCTGATGTCACGCCGTGCACGGGTCCCGGCAGCAACGTCGCCCCACTCACCGGCACGATCGATGGACTGGTCATTTACGCGTCCGTCGACTCGATCGACGGCCCCAGGAAGGTGCTGGGCCAGGCCGGTCCGTGCTTCATCCGCGAGGAAAACGGGGTGCTCGACTATCGCACCGTCATCGGCATCATGAAGTTCGATTCCGCGGACATCGCGGCGCTTTTCGGGAACGAAAATCTCCAGAATGTGATCACGCACGAGATGCTCCATACGCTCGGCGTCGGGACGTTCTGGGATGACAAGAACCTGCTCATCAACTCAGGCCAGCCCGGTGCAGCGTATACGGGAGCGCGAGGGATCGCTGGATGCAGGGAGGTCGGAGGAACGGCTATCTGCACCTCGTCGGTGCCGGTCGAGGACTGCGAGGGGATCCCGGCGGCGTTAAACTGCGGAGAGGGGCAGCGCGAGGGGCACTGGAAAGAGACGACCTTCGGAACCGAGCTGATGACGTCGTATCTCAGCAACACGAATTTCCTGAGCGTGATGACGATCCGATCTCTCGGGGATCTCAACTACGAGGTAAACCCGGCCGCCGCGGACCCCTACACCGTCCCAACGCCGGCCTTCAGCTTCGGGGGCGCGTCGTCGTCGGCA
>DASTTD010000447.1:0-6640 GCA_035760325.1 Gemmatimonadaceae bacterium | reverse complement strand
GGACCCCTGGACTCCCTGGGCAGCTTGTCTTCAGTGCGCGATGGCGTCGGGCGCGGCATCCCCTTCTTCGCCTGCGCGGTCCGCTTGAATGGATTGAAAGGAAACTTTCGCTCGACCTGGCCGGGCTGCCCCGACGGCGCGTCGGGTGCCTGGTTCGCTTCGGTCGGCTCCCGGTCGGAGCGCCTGCTTTCAGGCACTTCGATCAGTCTCGAACCGCCGGCTGAGGCCGATGTCTCCAGGCCCTCGATGGGGGGCGGCTCGGGCTCCTCGGGCGGATGGGACTGGGCGGTCGCTTCGGCGTCGCTCAGCTCGAGGGCCTCGATCGACATCGGCTCCGGCTGGGGGGCCTTCGCTTTTGGAGACGGCGGCGCAGGCTCTTCCAGCGCCGGGGCCGGAGCCGGCGGCGTCGGCTTGGGATCGAGGTCGGGGCGGCCGCGCTTGCTCTGAATCCCCTCGAGTGGGTTGTCGTCGTACCACCGCTCGTCCTCGAGAACAGAAAGCCCGGTGAGGGGATCAAACGTGTCGAAGGGCGTCTCCATGCTGCGCGGATCCATGCCGACCAGCGGATCAACAACAACATCGCCGCTGAGGGAGTCGATCAGCCCCTGCACCTCCTTGTCGACCGGCGTTTCGTCGACCGACAGCTCGAACGCCTCGGGCTGCGCTGAAGACTCCAGTCCTTCGAGAGGCTCGAGCTCCAGCTCCTCGATCGACGCATCGAGATCAGGCTCCAGGTCCGAGATGGGCGCCGGCTCATCCTGCACCGTCCCGCGCTCATCCCCTGGAGTGAGCTCGAGGTCGGACAGCATTTCGATTTCCGGTGACGGCTGGACGTGCGGAGGGGTGGGAGGGCGACCAGGGATCTCCGGCGCCATCGAGGTCGGCTGGAAGCCCCCTATCTTGGTGCTTCCTCTCGGCGGGGAATGTCCGAGATCGAGGAATACCAGCCCGCCGCTCTTGGTGCTGCGCGGCTTACTCGACCGGCGGGGCTCAACCGCCGGGTCCAGCGCGCGCATGCGCTGAGCCGCCGCCTGGGCCTCTCCGCTCCTTCCTTGCGCATCCAGCGTTTCGTGAAGGATCTGCAGCTGCTCTACGGCCTCGGCCGTCTTCCCTGCTTTGGCGAGCTGCTCTGCCAGCATGAGCCGAATGTCATCCTGGCCGGGGCAAAGATCGGCGAATTCCTCGAGCGCCTTGAACGCGTCGGTGTCGCGTCCCGCCTTGTGCATGCGGTCGGCGTACTCGAGAAAGTTCTTTTTTGCGTCGCTGTTGAAGCCTTTCTTCGCGCTGATCTTCCCCAACTTGTAGTATATCTGGTTCCGCTTGGGGGCGTGGCGCAGAATCTTGTTGCAGAGCGCGATCGCGTTGTTGAGGTAGCCGCCCTCGGTGTAAAGATCGACGGCCTGCTCGTAGTAATGGACGGCCTGATCGGTCTTGTTCAGGCGCAGATACAGGTCACCGACCCGATTATAGATCGCGACGTCCTTTTCCTCGCTCTCTTTGGTCTGCTCGATGATCTGAACATACGTCTCGAGAGCGCGGTCGAATTGCTTTTTCTGCTCGAACTCGGCAGCCTTTTTTTTGAGCTTTTCGACGTTGGACATTAAGTGGCGGCTGCGCGGAAATTACCCACCCCGCGGACGCGCCTCCGGGTGGGCATACAGAGATTTCAACTTACCTTCTGCCTCATAGGGACGACAGGCCACGCCGGCGCGCCATGCCCCGACACAGAGACGGGCACCGTACCAGTATGGCAACTCCCGGTAATCGCCTATGTCGAAGAGCGCCAGGTCAGCCGAAAATCCGGCGGCAATCTGGCCGGTTTCGGCCGCCAATCCAAGCGCGGCGGCCCCGTTGACCGTCGCGGCAATGATTGCCTCGCTGACGGTCATGCGCAGCTGGCTCACGCCGAGGGTGAGCATGAGTGGAAAGTTCACTCCGGGGGACGTGCCGGGGTTGAAATCGGTGGCGAGCGCGACGGCCGCACCCGCATCGATCAGCGACCGCGCCGGGGCCTGACGCGGCTTACCCAGGAAGAGCATCGTGCCCGGCAGCAGGGTTGCGACGACACCCGACCGCGCAATCGCATCAATTCCCGAGTCGGAGATCGCGGCGAGATGATCGGCCGAGGTTGCGCCAAGCTCGACAGCGAGCTCCGCCCCGCCATGCGGCTCCAGCTCGTCCGCGTGAATCTTCACCCCCAGGCCGGCGTTTTTCGACGCAAGCAGGATTCTTCGCGACTCGTCGATCGTGAAGACGCCCGGCTCGCAGAATACATCCGCAAAGCGAGCGATCCCCTGACGCTGCACCTGGGGGAGCATCTCGTCAGTCAGCAGCTCGAGCAGCTCGGCGCGGCGCGAGGTGCCTTGCCTGAAGTCGAGCGGAATTTCGTGTGCTCCGAGCCAGGTGGGCACGACCCTGACGCCGAGCTGGGATGCGAGGCGCCCGATCACGCGTAGCGCTTTCAGCTCGTCCTCGAGTGAAAGACCGTAGCCGGTCTTGATCTCGACGGTGGTCGTGCCGTGGGAAGTGAGGTGCTCGAGACGGGCGACGGAAAGGTCGTACAGCTCGTCTTCCGGGCGCTCGTGGAAATCGGCGACGGAGGCGTGAATTCCGCCTCCGCGTTTCGCGATTTCCATGTAGTCGTGCCCGAGGGCTCTGAGCTCATGCTCCTCGTAGCGGGGCCTCCCGAAAACGGCGTGGGTGTGTGAATCGACCAGCCCGGGAGTCAGGACTCCGCCCCTGCAGTCAACGACGGCAAACCCGCCGTAGGCGGCAACAAGGTCTGCAGCCTTGCCCAGCGCGGCGATTTTTCCAGCGCTCACCGCCACGGCGACGTTCGAGAGCACGCCCGCGTCGGCCATCTCGCTTCCTTTCCGGGCGCGGGCGGGGCCGGCGCAGGTGACGACCTGCGAGGCATTCACGAAGAGGAGGTCCGTCACCCGGCTCTCAGGCTGGTGACGCCATCACATCGCGAATGCGCGACAGCCGGAGTGGGGCCTGCGCCTCGCCACGGCACGCATAGTAGCAGGCGTTGCACTCGATGGGCTCGTATTTACGAAACGCGGTCCAGTGAAAATCAACTGGAAAGTCCGGGCAGCGCTTTACGTGTCCGGTGGGGTCGATGTGGATCGTCCGCATACCGGAGCGGCAGGGCTCTGTGATCTCGCCGCGCACATAGCGGGGGATCTGCTCGATGTAGTAATCCGAGTTGGTGATTACTCCCCGCTTTTTCCTCTTGAGCGCCAGCAGCTCACCGACGGCCGCGTCGAGCGCGCTCGCAGTCTCGCGGTCGATCAATCCGCCGCGGTTCCCGTTCTTGGAATCCGTGTAGCAGCTGAAATTGACGCCACACCCCAGCTGCCGCGCGCGCTCTACGATCGGCAGCAGCTGGTCGAGGTTGTCGTTCCTGATGACGGTGTTGAAGCGAATCCCCGTGATCCCCATCTCGCGCATCCGCGGAACGTTGCTCATGATCTTTGCCGTCAGCCCGGGAATCCCGCGCGCTTCGTCGTGGCGCTGGTCGAGGTAGTCGAGCGAGATGTTGAACTGGTTGATTCCCGCTTTCCACAGCGATCGCGCCCGCTCCGGCGTGAGCATTCCGCCGTGGGTGAGAAGCGTCACGTACTTCAGGCGAACCGCCGAATTGACTGCCGAGACAAGATCTTCGAGGTCTCGTCTCAGAGTCGGCTCTCCGCCCGTGAACGTGATGAGCATCGGGTTGAAGAAGCGGGCGGCGTCCGCGAACGAAGCGAGCTCGGTCACTTTCGCCGACGGGTCGGTCTTCCAGTAGTCGCAGAAGCCGCACCGCGCATTGCAGCGGGTGGTCACCTCGAAGTGCACCAGTATCGGGCGGCGGGTGGCCGTGAGGTACGCGTACTTCACCAGAAAGAGCGGTACGTGCCACGGCTTGAATTCGGCGGTGAGCACCTCAGGGGCTCATCGGCAAACGAAGTCCATGCGCGCGGGCAGTGGCGATTGCCGCGTCATAGCCGGCATCGGCGTGACGCGCGACTCCCGTACCCGGATCGTTGGTGAGGACTCGCTCGAGACGCACGCGCATTTCCGGAGTGCCATCGGCGACTATGACCTGTCCCGCGTGCAGCGAGTTGCCGATGCCGACACCCCCGCCGTGATGAAAAGAGACCCAGGTGGCGCCGCTCGCGACGTTCAACATCGCGTTGAGGAGGGGCCAGTCGGCCACTGCGTCCGTGCCGTCGCGCATTCCTTCGGTCTCGCGAAACGGGGATGCGACGCTTCCGGTATCGAGGTGGTCGCGGCCGATCGCTACCGGCGCGGTGATCTCCCCCGACGCAACGAGGTCGTTGATCGCGACGCCGAATTTCGCGCGGTCGGATTGTCCCAGCCAGCAAATGCGCGCGGGCAGTCCCTGGAACCTGATCTTCTCCCGCGCGAGCGAGATCCACCGGCGGAGATGCCGGTCAGCCGGAAACAGTTCGAGCGCGAGTGCATCCGTGCGTTCGATGTCGTCCGGATTCCCGGAGAGCGCGACCCAGCGGAAGGGTCCTTTCCCTTCGCAGAACAGCGGGCGGATGTACTCGGGCACGAACCCGGGAATCTCGAACGCGCGCTCGAGTCCGGCATCGCGCGCCACGGTGCGAATGTTGTTTCCGTAATCGAAGGTGACCGCGCCACGCTTCTGCATTTCGAGCATTGCCGCGACGTGCTCGACGACCGAGGCGGTGGATCTCCGGATGTACTCATCCGGGTCTTCACGCCGCAGGCCCACTGCTTCCGCCAACGACATCCCGGCGGGAACGTAGCCCTCGAGCATGTCGTGAGCGCTTGTCTGGTCAGTCAGGACATCCGGCGTGAGGCCACGCGCAAGCATGTCGGGAAGCACCTCGGCGGCGTTTCCGAGGAGTCCGACGGAAATCGGGTCTCCATTGCGGACGGCCGATCCGATGATGTCCATCGCTTCGTCGAGCGACCCCGTTTTACGGTCGAGGTATTTCGTCGCCAGACGCTTGTCGATCCTCGCTTCGTCGACTTCCACGACGAGAACCGCCGCCCCTTGCATTGTCGCGGCCAGCGGTTGCGCACCGCCCATCCCGCCCAGCCCGGCGGTAAGAACGAAGCGGCCCTCGAGCGTGCCTCCGAAGTGGCGGCGCGCAACAGAGCCGAGTGTTTCATAGGTACCCTGCACGATTCCCTGCGAGCCGATATAGATCCACGACCCGGCCGTCATCTGGCCGTACATCATGAGTCCCTGCCGCTCCAGCTCGCGAAAGTGTTCCCACGTCGCCCATCGGCCAACGAGATTACTGTTGGCGATGAGCACGCGCGGCGCGCCGGTGTGCGTGCGAAACACACCGACGGGCTTACCGCTCTGGACCAGCAGGGTCTCGTCGTGTCCCAGGCTTCTGAGCTCGCGTGTGATCGCGTCGAAGCATTCCCAGTTGCGCGCCGCCTTGCCGGTGCCCCCGTAGACGACCAGATCCTCGGGACGCTCGGCGACATCCGGATCGAGATTGTTCATCAGCATCCGAAGCGCCGCTTCCTGCTGCCAGCCGCGGCAGGAAATCGTCGTTCCGCGCGGCGCCCTGATCGCACCGCGAGTGTCGGCCGGGGCGATGTCGGGCCGCAGCTCCACCTTCAGGTCAGTCAGCTGGCCGCTCCAATGTCCGCGAACCGCCCGCTGTTCACGGCACCCGCCAACGTCTCGATATCCGTGCTCAGAACACGGTCTTTCCCCAGCGGAGCAACGAGCTCGCGCACACGCGCGTGCGCCGTTCGCACTCCGGTCCCGGGCTTGAGCGGAGCCCGGAAGTCGATTCCCTGCGCTCCGCACATCAGCTCGATCGCGAGAATGTTCTCGAGGTTGCGCAGGACACGCCTGGCCTTCCAGGCGGCGCCCATCGCCATCGGGACGACATCCTCCTTGTTGCCATCGGTCGGAATCGTGTCGACACTGGCGGGGTGCGAGAGAACCTTGCACTCGCTCGCGAGCGATGCGGCCGTGACCTGCGCGATCATGAACCCCGAATTCACGCCGGCATCGGGGCTCAGGAACGGCGGCATTCCCTGATTGAAGTCAGGGTGGACGAGACGGTCGATGCGACGCTCCGCCATCGTCGCGAGGTGAGTCAGCACAATGGCAAGCATGTCGAGCGCCGCGGCGACCGCCAGACCGTGAAAGTTTCCTCCGCTCAAGGTCTCACCGTTCTCGAATACGAGCGGATTGTCGGTCGCGGCGTTCAGCTCGCGCGAGATCGCCTGCTCGATCCACTCGAGGGCGTCGAGAACAGGGCCGTGTACCTGAGGCATGCAGCGCAGCGCGTAGGGGTCCTGCACGCGCGGATCTCCGTGACGGTGCGACTCCCTGATCTCGCTGTTTGCGAGCAGATCCCTGAGCAACGCAGCCGAGCGAACCTGTCCGCGTTGGCCTCGCGCTTCGTGGATGCGTGGATCAAAGGCAGTGGGAGTCCCGAGCAGGGCCTCGACGGACATCGCGCCCGCGACGTGAGCCGTTCGCCACAGTGACTTTGCGTGCACGAGCGCGACCAGGGCGACGCCGGTATGTGCCTGGGTGCCGTTGATGAGCGTTATCCCTTCCTTCGGCGCCAGGACTACCGGCTCGAACCCGACCTCGCGGAGCAGCGCAGCTGCCGCCACCTCTCGC
>DASTTD010000446.1:0-4422 GCA_035760325.1 Gemmatimonadaceae bacterium | reverse complement strand
CGGAACGGTGGCGCGTACCCGGGGCGGCGCCGGAAAACGAACACCGAGGCGACGGCCATCGCGTAGAAGGGAACGATCGCCGTGACGAAGGCGTCCGCGAGCTGCTCGAAGGTCCCGACCAGCACGAAGAACACACCGAGCATGGCCTCGAGGATGATCGCCACGCTGGGTGTCCTGAACCTCGGGTGAACGCGCGCGATCGGCTTGAACAGCAGCCCGTCCGCGGCGGTCGCGAAAAGAACCCGCGCTCCCGTCATGACCGACCCATTGAGAGTTCCGAAAGTGGAGACCATCACCGCGAAAGAAACGAACACTACTCCCGCGGTTCCCATCACGCGCTCCGCGACGTCGGCGGCGACCAGCTTCGAACTGCGCAGCTCGTCCATAGGCAACACCGCCAGGTAAGCGAGGTTGGCGAGAAGATAGAGCGTGATGATGATGAGAGTGCCGAAAATCAGCACGCGCGGAAGGTTCCGCTCCGGGTCCTTCACCTCGCCGCCGACGAAGGTTACGTCCGCCCATCCGTCATAGACCCATAGCACCGAGACGAGTGCGAGCCCGAAAGGCATCAGCGAGAAGCTTCCCGCCGGCATCACCGGCGTGTAATGCCCGCCCGTCTCGGGCAGTCCCAGGGCGAGAGCGAGCACGATGATGAGAAGGAGCGCGCCGACTTTCGCGATCGTCGTGATGTTCTGGACGAGCGACCCCCACCGGAGGCCGACGTAATTGAACGTCGCCGTGAGCAGAATCGCCGCCGCGGCCACGTAATGGACCCAGCTGTCGTAGGGTACAATGCCCGGATCCCGTCCCGTCACCCGGAGCATGTACTCGGCGAACGTGGTCGAGATCGCGCCCAGCGCGGCGGCACGAATGAGGACGAGCTCTGCCCAGCCGAACAGGAAGCCCGCGAGTCTGCCCCAGGCTTCGCGGATGTAGACGTAAACACCACCAGTCTGCGGAAAAGCGCCCGCCACTTCGGCGAGCGTGAGCGCGCCGCATAAAGCGAACAGGCCCCCCGTAACCCAGATCACCAGCAGTGGAAACGGGCCCGGCAGCTTGTCAGCGATGCCGGCGGGCGAACGAAAGATTCCGGACCCGATCGTCGAGCCGACGAGCACCGCGACCGCGCTCCACAGGCCGAGACGGCGAGGAAGACTCGACGAGTGCGCGGCGGCGGGTTCGCTCATTGGCATACGCTAGTTCAAAGGCACCGTTGGCGCGAGTAGCTTTAACGCGCGCGCACGTTCGCCGCGCCTGACGAAGCTCTCATCTCACCCGAATGAACCCGTCGCTGGCTCAGGCAATCTTCTGGATCGCCGCGCTTGCCTGCATCGCCGCGCAATTCGCGCTGCTCCGTTCGAGCTTCAGGATAAAAAGTGAGCAGAAGTCCGAGCTCGTTCCCGGCTCGCCGCGATCCCTCGAGCTGATGTGGGCCTTCCTGCCCGCGGTCGTCCTGTCGGTGCTCCTGTTCGCGACCTGGCGCAAAGTCGTATCCTGAGCATGACACCAATCAGACGCCTTGCATATCTGGCGTTGTCGCTCGGATTCGCGCAGGTGGTGTTCGGTGCAGTCGTCCGCATCACCGGGTCGGGAATGGGCTGCGGAGACAACTGGCCCGACTGTCTTGGCTCTTTCACGCCGGCAAGCGCGGCTCCCGGCCTCCTCATCGAGATCTCGCACAGGTATGGCGCCGTCGCGCTGTCGCTCGCCGTCCTTGCGCTCATCGTCGCCGCTTTCCTGTCGCGGAGGGTGAGCGGGGTGGGAGGTCCGGGAGGAGTCCTTCGTCCAGCCGTCCTGGCGGGTGTTCTCGTCCTCGCCGCCGCGATCTTCGGCGCCATAACGGTCAAGCTGGAGCTTCACGCGATGATCGTCGTCACGCACCTCGCGATTGCGATGGCACTGCTGGCGGTGCTCGTCGTCGTCCTCGTGCGCGCGGGTGGATTCGGGGCCCGGAAACTACCGGTCGACCGCGCCCCTCGAACGTTTCGCGCCGCCCGCATCGCCGTTGCGCTCACGTTTACCGCTCTCTTACTGGGCGCACTGACCGCCAACGTCGCCGGAGCCGCGATTGCCTGCCAGGGCTTTCCATGGTGCCGCGTGATCGAGGGCAGCGCTACCCCGGTCGGAATACATGTCACGCACCGCGTGGTGGCGTTTCTGCTGCTCGGCCATCTGGTCGGTATGGCCATCGGCACGAGGAAGCGCGGAGATCCGCGCAACATCCAGGCTGCCGTCATGACGGCGCTCGGTCTCGTCATTCTCCAGGTTCTCGTTGCCGCCGGAATGGTCGAGATGCATCTGCCGGCGACGCTCAGATCCGTTCATCAGGCGGTCGGAACGGCGCTGTGGATCTCGGTTGTCGCCGCAGCCGCCTTGTCGCGAGCTCGCCCGCCAATCGGCGCTCCGGCTGATGTCGTTCGCGAGTCGCCATCCCGCGCGGAGTTTGCCAGGCCCGAAGGGGTGAGCACCTGATGGGAACGGTCGCCGGAGAGCGCTCTCAACCGTCGCTGCTGCGCGATCTGGTGATGCTGACCAAGCCGCGCATCATCTCGCTGCTGCTGGTCACGACGGTCGCCCCGATGTTCGTCGCCGGGAATCCGGGCTGGCTTCTCGTTTTGATCGTGCTGCTCGGCGGCTACCTGATGGCGGGTGGGGCCAACGCGGTCAACATGTACCTCGATCGCGACATCGATACGCGAATGGCGCGCACGAGGCTGCGTCCGATCCCGAGCGGGCGGATGGGGCCGCGCGCGGTGCTCGCGTTCGGGGTCGCGCTCGCGACAGCGGCAACGTTCCTCCTCGCGCGCTTCACCAATACGCTGACAGCCGCCCTGGCACTGGCCGGATTTTACTTTTACGTCTTCGTTTACACCCGCTGGCTCAAGCGCACCACTCCGCAGAACATCGTCATCGGTGGAGCGGCCGGCGCCTTTCCGCCACTTGTCGGTTGGGCGGCAATGACGGGCTCGCTCGACCTTACCGCGGTCTATCTATTTCTGATCGTGTTCTACTGGACTCCGCCGCATTTCTGGGCGCTCGCGCTGCTCAAGCAAATCGATTACGGAAAGGCCGGGATTCCGATGGCGCCGCTGGTCTGGGGCGAGCGCGAGACCATGCGCCAGATGATCTGGTATAACGTGATCCTTGTCGCGCTCACCCTGCTTCCCGTTTCGTTCGGCGCGTTCGGCCCGATCTATCTCGTCTCCGCGATCGTACTGGGCGGAATCCTGCTCGCCGGCGTGATTCGCGTCAGCCTCGTCGACAACTGGACGCAGGCGGCCTGGCAGGTCTACAGGTTTTCGCTGTTGTATCTGGCGCTGCTGTTCGTGGCGATGGTCGTAGACCGAAAGGTCGGGACCTGATGCCGGTGCCTCCGGTGCATTTCCCGGTTTCCGCACAGCGTCCGACACCACGCGCGCAGCCGCCAGTCTCATCACCGCGCCCACTGGGCAGGCTGCTGCCGCGCATTCGCCCGTTCGCCGCCCGGCTCGTGATCGCGCTGGCGTGCCTGGTGGCGAGCGCCGCGATCGCGCTCGCCTTTCCGCAGATCGTCAGGTATCTCCTCGACGCCGCATTCGTTTCCGCGGACGGAGAGCTGCTGAACTCGATCGCGATCTGGCTCCTGATCCTGTTCGCGATTCAGGCGGTGCTGAACTTCGTCCAGGTTTTTCTCCTGACGTCGACCGCGGAGATGGTCATCGCGCAACTTCGCCAGGAGCTGTTCGCGCACCTGATCCACCTCTCGCCCGGTTTCTTTACGGAACGGCGAACCGGCGAGCTGACGAGCAGGTTGTCGGCCGACACCACGGTTCTCCAGGCGGTGCTCAGCTACAACCTGTCCGAATTCGCCCGCCAGACTCTGTTTCTGGTCGGTGGAATCGTTCTGCTCACGCTCACACATCCGCTGCTGACGGCAACCACGCTCGCGGTCGTGCCGCTCGTAGTAGGGGCCGCGTTTCTGTTCGGACGGGCGCTCCGGCGTGCGAGCACGGGCGTGCAGGATCGGATCGCCGAAGCGACGGGAACAGCGGACGAGGCTTTCTCCCAGATACGCACGGTACAGAGCTTCGTGCGCGAGGAGGAGGAAGTCAGGCGCTACGGCATTCACCTGCGCGACGTGATCGCCGCGGCGATAAAACGCGCGCGAATACGCGGCACTTTCTTCGGGACGCTCACGTTTTCAGGCTTTGGGGCAGTGGTGGCGGTGCTGTGGCAGGGAGGGCGGCTCGTGCTCGAAGGAAGCCTCACTCCCGGCGCTCTCGTATCGTTCCTGCTTTATGCTCTCTACGTCGCCGGAGCGATTGGCTCGCTCGCATCCCTGTTCGGCGCCTACCAGGAAGCGGTGGGAGCGGCGCGCCGGGTGTTCGATCTTCTCGAAGCCGAATCGTCGGTGCGCGAGTCAGTGACGCCTACCCGGCTGGC
>DASTTD010000445.1:0-3286 GCA_035760325.1 Gemmatimonadaceae bacterium | reverse complement strand
CAGGCTGAGCGCATCGGCCGGCAGAAATCCCGACATCCGCGCGAGCAGATCCGGGATTATCCGCTCTTTGTCGCCGAACAGGCTCAGCATCGGCGCGATGAACAGAAAGAGCGGGAACAGCGAGAAGAAAAAATTGTAGGCCGTCTGCGCCGCGAGCCCGAAGACGTTGTCCTCGAGAGTCTCGCTCAGCGTCTTGCGCGCTAGCTCGGAGACGCGATACCGCAGAATTACCATGGCGACCAGCCGGGGCAAGGCCCAGGCCAGCCGCGAGCATGGCTACACCGCTACTGCGTTCTTCCTGGGTCTCGTGCGCCACCAGGAAAGAATCACCGCGCCGAATCCGGTGGCGACGGCGACGAGCGTCACTGAAAAAGCGAGCACTCGGAGTATCGACCCAACGATCGGGAACCAGGTGAATGCCGCGGCGATGATCCACAGCGCCGAGAACGCGAGGATTCCGGTGTAGAGGTACTGAAGCTCCTCGCCAGCGGGCGTCTCGCTCCCCGATTTCCCCGAAACGGCCACCCCGGCGACGTGCGCAACGGCGAGAAATCCGAGCATGGCGATACCGGAAACGAGCACCAGAAAGGCACCCACACCGATCGGTATGAAGAAAATGCCGATGATCGTTACCGCCATTACGATCACGAGCGCAATCATGGCGGGCACGATGGCGATGCCGCCGAGCACGCCCGTGAACAGCGACCTGCCGGTTTCCTGGGTCACGACTTCCACCGCGCGGCGGAAATAATCGCCCAGGAAGAACAGCACGAACGTTCCGACGAGGAGCAGCGCGAAGAGCCAGAGAATGGCGGAGGCGAGCGAGCCCAGCGTGGTGCGCGGGCGCCCGCCGAAGCTGACCGCCTGCCGGTTGTGAGTAGTTCCGACGTCCTTGATGACGCCGAGGATCGAGCCGCCCTCATTCCGCACGTGACCCATGAGCGCAACCGCTCCACCTCGCACGCGGCCGCCCTTGTGAACGATTACGTCGCCTCCCACCGCGGTCGCGGCACCATCGACATTCCCGTAGACGTCGAGATTGCCTCTCATCACCAGCACGGAGCCCGACGTGGTAGTGCCGGCTGGAATGACGTGATCCCCGGTCGCTACGTGGGCGTATTTCCCGAGCCCGTGGAATCTCCCCCCAACGCGCTCGACAGCCTGCGCGCCCGCACTCTGCGCGCCGGCCGCCGCGATGGAAAGAGTGGCACCGAGGAGGAGCGATCTCATGTCAGGCAGCCTTGCGTTTGGCGATGGATGCGGCGGTGCGGATGCCGGCGTACCCGCCGAGGAGGCCGACAGCGAGCGTGAGATAGATGAGCAAGGCTTCGACCGCGCCGGCCTGCAGATAGACGAGGGTCTCAGCACCCAGCACCATTGCGCCAGCCTCGGCGCTCACGGCGGCGATGACCAGCGCGTACTGGCTGGCACCAGCGGCGAGGATCGCCGTAAGGATGTCGATCGCGACGAACATGAATGCCGCGACGCTCACGATTGCCACCGCGGCGACTCCCTTGGCGGCTCCCCTGACGAGGTCCGCGGAACGGCGACGCACGGGGAGCTGACCGCCCCGCTGCAGCTCCAGGTGGCTTCTTCGAGCGACTGGTGCGACCGCGACGACGGGGTTCAGGCGATCGATCCTCGATATCACACGATCGGCAAAGCCGCGAGATGGCGACAGGTACGGCAGTCGCTGCAGCTCGGCGGCAATCGGGGTGAAATCTTCGGGGAAGTCATGTTCGATCATGGGCTCCTCACGTGTTACCTACGGGTCGGGAAAGGGACAGGTTTCAGGAATTTCGGGTGAGATTTCAGGCTCAAAATAGGGCTATTTTAGACCCCCCAAATGCTCTCTCAGCTCCAGGCGCGCGCGGTGGATGTAGGTCTTCACCGTACCGAGCGGGAGCTTCACGATTTCCGCGATCTCGTCGTACGAGTAATCCTCGACGTGGCGGAGGATGATGCAAGCGCGATACTCGGGCCTCAGCTTCGCGATCGCCGCTTCGATCGCGGCACCGAGCTCTTTCGACTCCATCGCTTCGAGGGGCGATTCGCCGCCGCTCTTCACCGTGACCGCGGTCGCCCGCATGCTCTCGCCGGTCACCGCATCCGGCGAGCCCTCGATGCTGATGGTGTCGAGCTGGCGCCGCCTCAGATGGTCGATCGTGATGTTGTTGGCGATCTTGAACAACCAGCTCGAGAATTTGAACTCGGGCCGGTAGCGATCGATGTGATTCAGGACCTTGATGAAGGTTTCCTGGGCCAGATCCTCGGCGGTCTCGTTGTCGCGCACCATACGATAGATGAGCGAATAGACCGGACGCTCATAGCGCCTGATCAGCTCCCGGTAAGCGTCCTCGCGCCCTTCCTGGGCGAAAACCACGACTTGCTGGTCGGATACGTCGTTGTAGGACTTTGACGGCATCGTCAGGTGATGCTAGGAAACGGCAAGGTCAACTTAGAACGACACAGATGTGAGGGGTGAGAAGCATAGCTGTGAGTTGCGAGGGAAGTTGTTCCGAAGTAAACCACTAGAGTTGCGTGTACGCTTCTCGCAACTCGGGGCTATGCTTCTGTCCCCTCAGATCTGTGTCGTTCTAAGTTGACCTTCGTTACCAGTAGCCGAACCGTCCGGAATGCAACCTGCCCTGGGCCGCATGCGTGCTAAGATAGCTTGCCCAACCCCCTGCCGCCGGGCAACTTACAATCAATGCTGGCCACCGACATAGACAGCGCGACCGCCGGCGCCGCTGCCGCCGGTGGCGTCGAGAAGCGCGCTTACGTGAAGCGGATCTTTTCGGAGATCGCCCCGCGCTACGACCTGCTCAACCATCTGCTCAGTCTGAACATCGACCGCGCATGGCGTCGCGCGGCGATCGCCGCACTTGGAATCGAGCGGAAACCCGCCGGAGCATACCTCGATCTCTGCGCGGGAACTCTCGACGTCGCGGCCGAGATCGCGCGTTCCGCGGGATTCGCGGGTTTCGTCGTGGGCGCGGATTTCGCCGAGCCGATGCTGCGCGCCGGGGAGGGGAAGGTCAGGAGGGACAGGATCGCGCCCGTCGCCGCGGATGCGGTGGACCTCCCGATCGCATCGGGCGTGTTCGATGGAGCCATCGTCGCGTTCGGCATTCGGAACGTCGCAGGGCTCGACGCCGCGCTGAGAGAGGCACGGCGGGTGATAGCCCCCGGAGGGAGATTGGTGATTCTCGAGTTCTCGCTTCCGCGCACGCGCCCGCTCAGGAGCCTGTACAAGCTTTACTTCAATCGGGTGCTGCCCGTGATC
>DASTTD010000444.1:0-2215 GCA_035760325.1 Gemmatimonadaceae bacterium | reverse complement strand
GTATGCGCGGGTGACACCTCAGCTGCTCGAGAGGATCGTCGTCGAGCACCTGAAGCATGGTAAGCCGGTGGAAGAGGCGGTCTTTTTCAGGTTGTGACTGCTGAAGCGATGTGGCATGGCTAATGCCCTTTTCAGCCATACCAACCCGAAAAAAAGGAGGACGGATGGCGGATAAAAGGGAGCTGATCGAGCCGAACGAGGGCGACAAGCGGTTCGTGCGGCGGGACGAGGAAGGGAAGTTCAAGGAGTCCGACGACGTGGGACGCTCGCTGAGCCAGGACCAGAAGCGGCAGGCGAAAACCGAATCGGAATCGGGTCAGGGCGATCGCGGAGACAGGAATCCACGGAGCACCGGCGGGAATGCCCAGAACACTCAGGGAAGCCAGCAGGGCCTCGAGCAGGGCGGCGGCGGCGAAGAAAACTTTGGCACCAGCGGCCAGGGCAATCGATAACCTCGACCTGGATTCAGCTAGCGGGGCGGAAGCGCGACTGCTTGCCGCCCCGTTTTGCGTCCCCGACACTCAGCCGGCCGGACTTAGTATTCGAGATCAGCGGCCTTATTATTCGCCGACTCAGCGACAGACCTCGTGATACCACCATTCAATCCCCGCAGACTCGCGCTTGGCGCCGCCAGGAAGCTCATCTTCGACAACCAGGATCCGGAGATGGCTCTCGAGCGCATTGCCGCAATCCCTTCCGTCGAAACCAACCGCACGACCGGGCCGGAGAGCACGTCAATGTCACGCACGCGTACCACAATTCTCAACAATCTCGACGAGATGTATCGCGAGGCATTCGAGCGGGCGAAAATGTCCGGCGATGCCGCGCAAATGGCGACGCTCGACTTCGCCTACCGGCGTGAGCAGCTCTACTTCGAGATCCTCCTCGACGTCCGCGACGCGCTCGAGCGCCGCTAGCTTGACCCCCAGTGTGATCGGCCGCCCCCGGGCATGAACAGTCTCTGGGGCTGGGTCGGGTTCAACGCCGCGGTCCTCGCGATCCTCGCGCTCGACCTCGGCGTTCTCCACAGGAAGGCCGCGCGTGTCTCGCTCAAGGAGGCCGCGTCATGGAGCGCGGTCTGGATAGCGCTCTCGCTGTCGTTCGCCTTCGCCGTGTATCGAACGATGGGCCGGCAGGCCGGACTCGAGTTCCTCACCGGCTACCTCATCGAGTACTCGCTGTCGGTCGACAATATCTTCGTCTTCATCCTGATCTTCTCCTACTTCAGGGTCCCGGAACAGTACCAGCACCGGGTCCTGTTCTGGGGGATCATGGGCGCGCTGGTGTTGCGCGGGGTGATGATCGTCGCGGGCTCCGCGCTGGTGAGCAGGTTCTCGTGGACGCTCTACATCTTCGGCGCCTTCCTCCTCGTCACCGGCATCAGGATGGCGATTCACAGAGACGAGGTCGCCTACGATCCGGAGAAAGATCCGGTGCTCCGCCTCGCGCGAAGAGTGCTTCCTGTAACCAGGGAGTATCACGGCAGCAGCTTTTTTGTCGAGGAGCCCGACGCCACCGGGAAGCTCCGGCGGAAAGTCACTCCGCTCTTCATCGTCCTGCTCGTCGTCGAGACGACTGATGTCACATTCGCCACCGATTCGATCCCGGCGATCTTCGCCATCACGCGCGACCCCTTCATCATCTACACGTCAAACGTCTGCGCGGTGCTTGGTCTTCGCGCCCTTTATTTTCTGCTTGCCAGCGTGATGGACAAGTTCGCGTATTTGAAGCTGGGCCTCTCCCTGGTGCTCATCTTCATCGGCGCGAAGATGATACTCGAGCCGTTCTTCCACATTCCGATCATGGCTTCGCTTGGCGTAGTGGCCGCGGTGCTGCTCGCCTCGATAGTCGCCTCACTGCGATGGCCGCGCGAGCAGCACTGACCCGCCGGCGCTTTCCCGCCGGCTCAGCCTGCTATACTTCAGCATGATGACGAAACACGGTTTATGGTTTGCGGGGGCGGCGCTGCTCGCGCTTACTCCCTTGTCGCCGGCGGACGCGCAGGCCCCCGGAAAAGACCTCGCACTCGACTTCCGGGTGTCCACTACCACGGAAGGATTCCCCGAGGCGGGCGTTATGACCGGTCACATCGTCGGCTCGGGCAACAAGGTGCGCATCGACATGTCGACCGAGGGCGGACGTTCTCCGACACCTATGCGGACTGGTGATGGCCCTGTAAGCATGATCGTCTCCGACAGCGGCAGGGCGATCACGT
>DASTTD010000443.1:0-9173 GCA_035760325.1 Gemmatimonadaceae bacterium | reverse complement strand
GATCGGAATGCGTTTGGCATCACGCTCGACGACGGTGATTCCGAGCGAGGTGAAGAGCTTGAGAATTGAGCTCGTTTCGGCGGTGAGTGGCGTATCGTGATTGCCCGCGACCATCACAACCCTGGTGTCGGGCAGCATCTTCACCAGACGGGTGAACTCCAGGTATGCGTGCAGAATCGCCGGGTTCGGTGGACGGACCGTATGGAAGACATCCCCCGCGACGAGCACCAGCTCCGGCGCGAGCTCGATCACTTTGTCTATCACACGGCGGAGCGATATCGCCACGTCAGCTTCGCGCTGATTGATTCCTAATGGAGTCTGCCGCTGGTATTGCCTGAATCCAAGGTGGATGTCGGCGAGGTGAACGAGCCTCATCGGGGCCGCATTGCCCGGAGCCACTGGGTGATGTGCGTGCGCACCACCATCGGCCGCCGTTTCGCCTCGCCCTTCCGTCCCGCCAGCGCCGCCACCGTCGACCGCACCTGAATAGTGCTCCGCGAGTCCGTTATCCAGCCGAGCCGGCGATCGAGCTGAATGGTTCCAGTGAGCGTCCCTGAAGTCTCGTATCCGGCTTTTGGCTGCACCGACGGCGGAAGCGCGTTGCGGGAGAGCGAGCCTTTCATGGAGATGAATGCTACATCCCCGGTCTTCGAGAGCGAGTCCAGCTGAAAAGTCGCCCGCACCGATCCCATGGCGCCCGGTTCTCCGCTCAGCGGAATCCGCATCTCGCGAGTCCATTTTTCGCCGACGGCAATGCCCGTCCGGGGCAGCATTGCGGGCATCTCCCCGAAGAGGTGCCGCAGCTCTCCCGCCGCATCTGCGTTGTCCATCACTTCGACCGCGCCATCGGTCGAAACGCGTATCATCGCGTTCTTGGACTGCAGCGCCCGCCGCCTGAAATCGGCGAGCGACCGGGCCGAGGAAGGAGTCATCGTCACCGAGTCGGTGATCGTCTGCAGCAGCGTCCCGCTGCTGGTCCACTGCCGGGGAATGGCACGCGTGTAGATGTCGATCGAGGTCGTCATCGACTGCGACGGATCGTCTGAGCCCGGAGTGGTGCCCGTCATCTCGACCGTCTGAGACAGGTGCATCGGAATGGTGTCACCGATGTGCGGGCGGATCTGCAGCAGAACCGGCTGCGCGACGAGCGCGCCCGGCACGACCGCCAGCGCGGCCCCGAGAAGCACCCGGGAGGCGCTAGAAACCATATGGATCGTTCTCCGGAGCCGACCGGACGCTCGTCGCCAGCGGGCGCGGCGCGGGCTGAGCGGGAATGATCTTCCGGAACTGCGACGAGAAATAGGCCTTCACGTCGGCGGGGCGCGCGAGGAGCGTCGCGTTCCGCGCGCGAAGCACTTCCTGTTCGGTGTAGAGCGCAGTGATATCCTGAACCCATGCCAGGGTGAGGGAGGGATCGAGCGGACGGAGCGAGCGCAGCACCGCCGACTCGATCGAGGCCTCGTTGCTCTGTGGATAGCGCTCCGCTCCTTCACGGCCCTGCATGACGGCGGGCCGCGGAAAGCGCACGAAGATCGGCTGCGTGAAATGCGGATGACGAACCATGAGCTGACCCTTCTCCAGCGTGGCGAGCTTTGTCCTCGTCGCCGGACTCAGCACGGCGTAGCCCGGCGTCGAGAGCTCGTCGGGATCCATTCTCCCGAACAACGCCGTCCCGGAATTTCCGACGACGCGACGGTGCACCTGCGAGCGGAATTGCTGCGCACCGAACAGAACCAGGCCGAGGTACCGGCCGCGCTCCGCGATGTCGAGGAGCATTTTCCGCACGTACGTGTCGGCCCCGTCACCGGGCGCGTACTTGTTCAGCTCGTCGACGAAGACGACCAGATGCTTGACGCCGAGATCGCGGCGCTCGAGGTGCTCCCGAAGCTTCGAAACGATACGGGCGAAGATGAGGTCCTGCGCATCCTCCTCGAGGTTGGCGACGTCGACTACGTACACCGTGCGATCCGCAAAGCTCCCGAAGGGAAGATCGCTCACCGCCCCGGAATCGGTCACGAGCCCGGCGCAGCGCGTCGAGATGTTCGAAAGCCTGTTGCGAACCTTTCGAATCGTCGCCACGTGGTGCGTACGCCAGCTGTCGCCGTCCTTTCGTTCCATTCCCTGCAGCACATCGCGGAACCAGGCATCGAGATCCGCGAACGACTGGACCGTATGCTTTTTCTGAAGAACGGGATCTGAGAACTCCTTGTCGACGACGTTCTCCTTGATGAAGTCGATCAGCGCATCCGCTTTCGCGTCGATGTCGTCCTTGTTGAGCAGCACCTCCGCGAACTGAAGCACCTCACGCAGCCCCCAGCTCAGCGGCGTGACGTTGTCGAGCAGCGCTTCGTTGTTACGGAACGTGTTGAGGGAGAGCCCTTTCGCGGTGTACGGCGCGAAGTACTCGACCCGTTCGAACGGCTTTGGAACGACGCCGAGCTTCTCGTAAAGAGTCTCGTCCGTTCCCTCGATTCTTCCCGGCTGGTCGAGGTAGCACAGGTCCGGACCCTTGACGTTGAAGCAGACCGCGGCGATCGACCCCTTGTCTTCCGGGAAATGCGTGAAGAGGGAAGCCAGCAGCCATTCCACCGCGCTGGTCTTCGTCGCGAGCCCGGAAACGCCGGTGATGTTCAGGTGCGCAGCCTCGGGGCCGAGCAGGAAATCGGCGTCGAGATAGATCACCGCGTCGGTTCCTCCGGCGCGATATACGCCGATGGGAATTCCCGTGTGTGCTCCGTCGCGCAGGTAGCCGTCCATTCGAAGGGCGACTTGTACGTCCTCCTCGCCGGCGAGGAAAACCCTGCCCATCGGGACCGGCTGCAGGGGCTCCTCCGGGATCTGTCTCAGCACCGCGGCGGTGTACAGCCGGATCTCGGTTCTTTCGGTCGACGCGAAGCCGGCTTGCGCCGGAGATCCGTCGTGCCCCAGCACGTCATGCAGAGGTGACTGCAAATCCGTGTAGCTGAATCCCTCGACGATGATTCCGTAGATCCGCGGAATCTGCCCGTCGACCGGCTGCGCGCCCTCCACGAGCACGATCGTGCCGATTCCCACGGGCGAGTCGATCGCCGTCCAGAAATGGAATTCGTGCGGGGTGTTGGGCATTCGCTCCGTCGCGACGACCCGGCCGAGCGCCTCGAGGTGAATCACGAGATCGCTCTCAGAAATTCCTCGCAGTCTCTCACACCGTACGCCATCTTGTCCCAGCGGCCGTCGGGAAGAGAGAGCGGCGACATCTCCGCCATCACCCAGCGCGAGATGTCCTCCGCGCGCTCGGCGGGACGATCGCATTCCGCCGCTTCCACGCGCACGAGCCCCCACATCGCGTCGTGACCTCTCGCTTCGCGCACCCGGAGATACCAGCTGATGACGGAGCTCCGCGACCGCGGCGAAACCCGGAACACCGACGAGCGCTCACCCCGCGCCAGACCGAAAACCGTCCTGAGGGCGTCGTCCTCGACGAACAGCGTGCGATGACTCTTTACCACCCCGATCGCACACGCAGAGGAAGCGACGCGAGGGTTTCCGCTGATTCCGCCGTCCATGAACAAAGGCGCTTCGCCGACGGCGCACCAGGCCTCCGCGAGCTGGTGCTCGAGCTGCTCGCGCATGTCGTCCACCGCGCGCATCGCCCGTTCGAGTAACGCAGTCGGATGGAGGCTGGGAAACGCGCCTGCCCGGTCGGGCTTCGATGTGTCGACGATCTCGAGGCCGGTTACTCCCCCGAACGACGCGACATCTCCGAGCGCCGGGAGGTAACGGAGCGGAAGAAAGAACTTCCGTTGCACTCTCGGCGGCTGGTGTCCCCATGTCGCCATGCGCCGGTTCAATCTTATGCGAATCGCGGCGGAAGCCGTTCCGTAAACGATCGGAATACCGGCATAGTGGCCCATGATCTGGACCCTCTGGGCGCCGTCGAGAAAAGCGCCGAAGCCTGACTGTATGTCAGCTGGCGCCGCTTGAACCTTGATCGCACGCAGAACGCTCCCTTCCACCAGCTGCGCGGATCTCAGCACCGGCGGATCGCTGAGCACGGGAAGCTCCGTGGAAGCCTGGCCGTCGATCGCGCTGACGCCCGGCAGCCGCTGCATCAACAGCCGCAGAGCGCTCTGGCCCACCGCGTCGCGGCCGCTGCCGCTCACGAGCATCGGCCCTACTCCAGGCCGATGTCCCACGCCTGCTCGAGGTCCTTCTTCGAGTACGCGCGGAAAGCCGTCAACGTATGCGTCGATCTGATTCCCGGAACGACGGTCACCTCCTCCGTAACGATTCGGGCGATCGCCTCGTGCTCGGACACCTCGACCATCGCTACGAGATCCCATTCACCCGACACCGAGTACACCTGCGAAACGCCCTCGATTCCGGCGAGCTTAGTCGCGCACTCCGCGATCCGCTGCGGTTCGGCTTTGATGAGTACGATTGCCGTGATCATTGACTCAGGCGGGTGGGAGAGAGTTTGGCGTATCGTTCGCGGTGCGCGGCGCCCACGAGCCGATTCCGCTATACTTGTGTGCTGCTCTCGACTGTCGGCGGCGTCGCCGCGCGGGCGACGAGAGATCTATAACATTACCGGCGCGGCGCATACAATGCCACGCTGTGGCGTAGAGGATCGGATGCTGGAATCGGAGGAAGCGGGAGAGCGCCCGGAGACCCAGGCCGGGCGGGGTCAGAACCTGGTCTACACTCTTCCCCATACGACCGAGTCGATAGCGGAATTCCTCGCTCCGGTGCTCTCCCGAGTCGATCCGGCGACCCCCGGCACGCAGGTATTGGTGGTCACCCGATCCGCGGAGACCGCGATCGCGGTCTCGGAAACGGTGCTCGGTCTGGCCGGCGCAGCGGGTATCGAGGTCGTCCCCGTTACGGGCGCAGCCCGTGCCGGTCGAATCTTCAAGAGCAGGCCTGTGCTCGCCGTTGCCGGGACTCCGGAGGAGCTCAGCGCACTCGTGCGGAGCTCGGCCCTCAAGCTGGATACGGTCCGGACAGTCGTCATCGCCTGGGCAGACGACATTCTGGAAAACGGCCCCGAAACGCTTGCCTCGCTCGAAGCGCTGCTCGGCGAGCTGGGTGAGGCCGGGAGGGTGATCGTTGCGCGAAAACTCACCCCTGCCGTCGAGAATCTGGTGGAGCGCTATGCGCGCCGGGCCCGCCGGGTGCCGTTGGCGGAGATCGAAGTCCCGCAGATTCCCGCTGACTATCAGCTTCCGCACATCAAGTACGTCACCATCGGTGGGAATGCGCGCGCGGCTTCCCTCAGACGGCTGCTCGACGATCTCGACCCGCCGTCGGCTACGATCATTGCGCGCGGCGGCGCGGCTGTCGCCCAGGTCCGACATACCTTGCGGACGCTGGGCTATCGTCACAACGACGACCCGATACATGTCACCGAGGGCGATCTCAAAGGCGAGACCCACGCCGTCATCTTTTATCAGCCGCCGGTGACGACCGCCGAGCTGCAGAGAGCAGCGCTCGGGAAGCCGGTGGAAGTCGTCGTTCTCGCCCAGCCCGGAGAGGTCGCGGCTCTGCGCGAGCTGGCGGGCGGGAGGCTCATCCCGATCAACCTCGAGGGCGCCGAACGCCGCGCTCAGAATCGCGAGGAGGCCGTGCGGCAGGAGCTGCGCGCCGTGCTCACCCGTGGAGTGACGCCCCGGGACATCATTTTTCTCGAGCCCTTACTCGAGATATTCGACGCGGTCGAAGTGGCGGCCGCGGCTCTCCAGCTGCTGGACCGTGAGCGCGCACAGCGGCGTCACGCGGCAGAGGCCGCGGCGGCGAGGCCGGGCGTGGCGGCGGGAGCCAGCCGTGCCGATGTCGGGGGAAGGGGAAGCGCTGAGATGACCCGTCTGTTCATGACGGTCGGCACCCGGGATGGCGTGAAAACCGGTGATCTGATGGGTGCTATCGCCGGTGATGGGGGCATCCCGGCCGACCGCGTGGGGAAGATCGACCTCCGCGAGAGCCACTCCCTGGTGGAGGTGGCGGCGGCCGATGCCCTGGCGGTGATTGCCCGGCTCAACGGGGCCACGATCAAGGGGCGTCGCGTGGTGGTGCGCGGCGAGCGTGATCGCGAGGAGCGCGAGCGCGACGGCGGAAGGGACCGGCCTTCCGGACGTGATCGTGGCGACGCGGGCCGGAGCCCGCCGCGGCGGAGCGGAGCGCCGCCGGACCGCTCGGGTCGGGGCGGCCCACCCGATCGCTCCAGCCGTGGCGGCCCGCCCAGGGGTCGCGACCGCTCGTGAGCGGGCCGTTCCACCACGCCGGCGGATGGATCGAGGTGATCGCCGGAGTGATGTTCAGCGGCAAGAGCGAAGAGCTCATCAGGCGAGTTAGACGCTCGATGATCGCTCGCAAGCGGGTGCAGGTCTTCAAGTCGCACCTCGACTCCCGCTACGCGGGGATCTACTCCGTATCCAGCCACGACGGGCGGGCGGTCGAAGCCATTCCGGCCGACTCGGCCGCGCAGATCGCCCAGCAGATAGACCCAATGGCGAACGTGATCGCCATCGATGAAGCCCAGTTCATGGACGACGGCGTCGTTCCCCTCGTCAGCTCCCTGGCGAGCCGTGGCCGCCGGGTGATCATCGCGGGCACGGATACCGATTTCCGGGGCGAACCCTTCGGGGCGATGCCCGCGCTCATGGCAATTGCGGAGGTGGTGGACAAGCTGCACGCGATTTGCGTTCTGTGCGGAGCCCCCGCCAGCCGCAATCAACGGCTGATCGGGGGAAACCCCGCGCCGTACAACTCGCCGCAGATCATGGTGGGCGGAACGGAATCGTATGAGGCCCGCTGCCGCATGTGTCATGCGGTCCCCGCGAGTGATGCGGCGCAGGTTCCGCTGCTCTAGGTGATCCCGGGGCGGTGGCAGAAGAGGCACCAAGCAGCAGTTTACGCGTGACAGGTGTAACAAAACGTTCTATCTTGCCGCCGCTTTCCGTGGCCATCGCAGGCTTACTCAAATCCCTTGGAAATGATTCTCATCGGACTGACTGGAAACATCGCCAGTGGCAAATCCGAAGTAGCGAGAATGTTGGCGGACCGCGGCGCGACCCTGATCGATGCCGACGTGCTTGCGCGCGAAGCAGTGGAGCCCGACACCCAGGCCCTCAGGGACATCGTGAAGCGCTGGGGAAAGGATGTCCTCGCTCATGATGGCAGTCTGAACCGCAGAGCCCTGCGGCAGGTGGTGTTCGCGGACCAGGCGGAGCTCGACGCGCTGAACCGGATCGTGCACCCGGGGGTGACACGTCTCCGGGACCGCGAGATCGCGGCGGCCCGCGCGCGCGGGGACGATCTGGTCGTCTGCGTCATTCCACTGCTGTTCGAGCGGAATCTCGTCGACGAGTTCGATGCGATCGTGCTGGTCGATGCTCCCCGGCCGCTCAGGCTCGAGCGGCTGGTCAACTCACGGGGTCTCGAGGAGACCGACGCCATGAACATGATCGCGGCGCAGATGCCGGCGGAGCTGAAGAGAGCCCGCGCGGACTACGTGATCGAGAACGTCGGATCGCTCGCTGATCTCGAGCGCGACGTCGACGCGCTCTGGAGCTCTCTTCACCGCGATGCTGTAGAGTCGGAAACCGCCGCACACGTTTCCTGAGTAGCGTGTCGAACATTCCCGCCGATCTCTCCTATACGGAAGAACACGAGTACGTCCGGAAGGCGGCGGACGGAACGGTCGAGATCGGCATCACCGACTACGCACAGGGAGAGCTGGGCGACGTCGTGTACATCGAGCTGCCGAAGGTCGGCGCCACGTTCGCGAAGCACGATGTCTTCGGAACGATCGAGGCGGTGAAAGCGGTGTCGGAGCTTTTCTCGCCGGTCGCGGGGGAGGTTATCAGCGTCAACGACCGGCTCGACAAGGAGCCTGCTCTGGTGAACAGCGACCCCTACGGCGCGGGGTGGATGATCAAGGTGAGGCCGGACGATCCATCAGAAGTCGACAGGCTCATGAAGTCGGACGCGTACGGGAAGCAGATCGGTCAGTAGCGCCCGCATGCCGGTCGCTACCAGAGCAGCTGCGGCGACCGGTAGTAGTTGATTCCCAGCAGATGCCATCTCGGCACGTGAGTCGCAATTCGCGCGCGGAAATCCTCCCACCGCCGTATGTCCTGCGGAGTCCATCCGACTTCCGCAATCGCGGGAAGACGCGGGACCGCCAGGAATTGCACGGCGGTGATGTTCCGGAGCGTCTCGCTCCACATCGGGGCCTCGACGCCGAGAATGTCGGTCTCGCCGACACCGACCATGTACGTGGCGGGATCCCAGTCGTACGCGTCACGCACTTCGATCAGGGCGGCCCAGCTCAATCCGAGCTCCGTGGCGGATGTGTACTTCATGTCGATATACACTTTTTTCGCCGGCGAGAGGATCAGCTTGGAGCCGTACTTGAGCGCGGCGGTCGCTGAATCACTCTTCCATTGCTGCGCTACGGTGGTCGGCGCCAGCCTCGCCTTGGTTATCTCCTCCCATCCGATCATCCGCTTGCCGTACTTGTGGACAATGGTCTGTACGCGCTCCACGAAGTGCGCGTACTGCTCGTGCGTCAGCACCTCGACCTCGTCACCACCCATGTGGAAGTACGGGCCGGGCGTTATCGCGGATATCTCCCTGACTATGTCGTCGATCAGAGCGTAAGTGCCTTCCTTCTCGACGCAGAACGTGCTCCACCCGACCTCGGTGCCCGTGTAAGGAGCGGGGGTTCGCCTGCCGCAGCTCAGGTCAGGGTACGCGATGAGCGCCGCGTTGATGTGGCCCGGCATGTCGATCTCCGGCACGATCGTGATGTACCGCTCCTGGGCGTAGCGGACGATGTCCTGATACTCCGCCTGGGTGTAAAATCCGCCGGGACCGCCGCCCACCTGCGTGCTCCCGCCGACACTCGTCAGCTGTGGTCTCGACTTGATCTCGATGCGCCAGCCCTGATCGTCGGACAGGTGCAGGTGCAGCACATTCAGCTTGTACAGTGTGAGGAGATCGATGTACTGCTTGACGTCGCTCACGGGGAAGAAATGGCGCGACACATCGAGCATTGCTCCGCGCCAGGCGAACCTCGGTCGATCGACGATCGTTACGGTCGAGATCGGCCAGACGCTGCGCGTTGCTCCCATCTCCGACTCGACCTCGGGCGGGAGCAGCTGCCTTATGGTTTGTGTGCCGCGAAAGAGACC
>DASTTD010000442.1:0-11747 GCA_035760325.1 Gemmatimonadaceae bacterium | reverse complement strand
CGCTAATGAGTCGGGAGCATCCTCCGATTTTTCTGCAACAGCTAACGGCAAACTGAGAACGACACAGATGAGAGGGGACAGAGGCATAGCGTTTAGTTCCGAGACAAGAACCAATCCGCTGCACGCCCTCCTCTCGCAACTCGCCGCTACGCCTCTCTGTGCTCTCATCTGTGTATTTCTCAGTTAACCCACTTTCAGCCTCATCGAATCGATTGCCTGCAAGCACGCGCCCGCCCCTGTACGTCGTCCGCACCTCCCACATCCACGGCCGCGGCGTCTTCGCCGCGCGCCGCATCCGGAAAGGCACCCGGATCGTCGAGTACACCGGCGAGCGTATCGACAACGACGAAGCCGATCGCCGCTACGACGAGACCGGAATGAAGCGTCATCACACTTTCCTCTTCAGCCTCGACCGGAACACGGTGATCGACGGCGCGATCAGGCGCGGTGGCGGCGACGCCAGCTACATCAATCACTCCTGCGAGCCCAACTGCGAAGCCGTCATCACCGGCAAGCGGATCTTCATCCATGCGCTTCACACGATCGAGCCGGGAACCGAGCTCGCGTATGACTATCAGTACGAGCGCACGGGTGAGAACGACGAAAAGCTCGAAAAGTTCTACCTCTGCCGCTGCGGCGCCCCGGGCTGCCGTGGAAGCATCATGAAACCGGCGAAGAAAACCCGGCGAAAAGCCAGGAACTCGAAAAAAAAGGGCAGGCGGCTTAAGTTGCGATAATGGCCGCCAAAAGCTTTTTCTACCGCGAATCGGAAGGCATCCGTGTAACGGTGCGTCCGGTGTATCTGCGCGACCACTCCGAGCCCTCGCAGAGCCACTACGTTTTCGCGTACTTCGTGCGCATCGAGAACGTCGGCAGTCTCGCGGCGCAGCTGCTGACCCGGCGCTGGCTGATCCACGACTCCGTCGGGGATGGCGTCGATACCGAAGTGATCGGTGAAGGCGTGGTGGGCGAGCAGCCAACAATCGTCCCCGGCGCGGTCCACGAGTATCAGAGCTTTTGCATCCTCAAGTCCGGAGAGGGATACATGGAGGGCCATTATGGATTCCTCCGCCAGAACGGAGCGTCATTCGAAGCCGAGATTCCGCGCTTCACCTTGAGCGCGAGCGAATCGACGAGTCTGCCGTCCTGAGCAACCCGCGCCGGCGCATCTACGACATATCGGTACCAGTCCGGGCTGGCGGATTCGTCTATCCGGGAAACCCCGAGACAGAGATATCGCTCCAGCAATCGATAGCCGCCGGCGCCGGGGCAAACGTCTCCACGATACGATTCGGGTCACACACCGGCACCCACGTCGATGCCGCTCGCCATTTCTTCGTCGATGGCCAGCCGGTCGACCTCATTCCGCTCGACAAGCTCACCGGTCCGGCTCTGCTCGTGCGCTTCAGTGACGACGTGCGCTCCGTCGGCGAAGCGGAGCTTCGCGAGCTCGACCTGGGCGCGCACACCCGCATTCTCCTGGCGACCCGTAACTCGGCGCTGCTCGCCGCGAACGATTTCGTGAAGGACTACACCTTTCTCGCCCCGGATGGCGCCGCCTATCTCGTGCAGAATGGCTTCGAGCTGGTCGGGATCGACTACCTCTCCATCGAGCAGTTCCGCTCCGGGCATCACATGACGCACCGGACGCTGCTCGAGCGGGACGTGGTCATCGTCGAGGGGCTCGACCTGTCCGTGCCTCCCCCGGGGGAATACGAGCTCGTCTGTCTTCCCCTGAGACTCGAGGGATGCGACGGCGCGCCGGCGCGTGCGATTCTCATAGCGTGACGGCTATCCAGCACATCTTCTTCGATATTGGCGGAGTGCTCGGTTCCAACGGCTGGGACCGCGAGCAGCGGGCGCGGGCCGTCGAGGAGTTCAAGCTGGAGGCCGACGACTTCCAGTGCCGGCACGAGGAAGTGATCGGCGAGTGGGAAGAAGGCAGGATCACCCTCGACGAGTACCTGGACATCGCGGTCTTCCACTGCCGGCGGGAATTCTCGCGGAAGCGATTCGTCGACTTCATGTTTGCGCAGAGCATTCCGTCCGAGCCAGTCGTTGAGCTCGCGCGGGCCCTCACGCGTGAAAGCCGCTTCACGCTCATGACGCTCAACAACGAGTCGGACGAGCTCAACCGGCACCGCATCGAGAAGTTCGGCATTTCAGGAGTGTTCGAAGCCTTTCTTTCATCGTGCTGGCTCGGTGTCCGCAAGCCGACCCAGCGCTTCTACTCGCGCGCGCTGGCGATCGCGCAAGCCGATCCCGCGACATCTCTCTTCATCGACGATCGGGAGCAGAACATTGCCCCCGCTCGCGCGCTCGGCATCGGCGCGATTCTGTTCACGTCGGCCCACCAGCTGCGCTCCGACCTGGAGCGCGTTCTCCACCTCGAGCTTCCTGGAGCATAGTCAATGCGTTTGGCGATGATCGGCCTCGGCCGAATGGGCGGTAACATGTCGGAGCGGTTGATGAAGGGCGGGCACGAGGTAGTCGTGTTCGACAGGAGCGAGGAAACCATCGCGAAGTACGTCGCGCAGGGCGCGGCCGGCGCTTCCAGCGTGCGTGATCTGACGTCGAAGCTCCAGTCGCCGAGAGTGGTCTGGATCATGGTGCCGGCGGGGAAGCCGGTCGACGACACGATTGCCTCGCTGATGCAGGGGTTGTCGAGCGGCGATGTCATCATCGATGGCGGCAACTCGAACTACCACGACACCATCCGGCGCGCGAGAATGCTCGAGCACGAGGGACTCGCCTTCGTGGACTCAGGCACCAGCGGCGGAATCTGGGGCCTGGCGAACGGGTATTGCCTGATGATCGGGGCCGCAGATCGCGCGTTCAAGCTGTGCGAGCCGATCTTCAGGACGCTCGCGCCCAAGGATGGCTACGCCCACGTCGGCCCGCCGGGCGCCGGTCATTACGTGAAGATGATCCACAACGGCATCGAGTACGGCGCCCTGCAGGCCTATGCCGAAGGCTACGAGATCCTTCACGCATCGAAGAACTTCAAGCTCGACCTCCATCAGATTGCCGCGGTATGGAACCGCGGCAGTGTGGTGCGCTCGTGGCTGAACGAGCTCGCCGAGCAGGCGTTCAGCAAGGACGCCCAGCTGTCCGACCTGAAGGGCTACGTCGAGGATTCGGGCGAAGGGCGGTGGACCGTGCAGGAAGCGATCGACCTCGATGTGCCTGCGCCGGTAATCACTCTGTCGCTTCTCGCGCGGCTGAGATCGCGACAAGCCGACTCGTTCTCCGCGAAGGTGATCGCGGCGCTGCGCAACGAATTCGGCGGTCACGCGGTGAAGAAGGCATGAAGACTCCGCAGGCGTTGCCGATGGTCCGGGCGCCAAAAGCCTCCGGAAGCCGCGAGATGGCCGACCCGTGCACCGTCGTGATTTTCGGCGGGTCGGGAGACCTGACGCGAAGAAAGCTGCTGCCCGCGCTCTATTATCTCGCCGAGCACAAGCTGCTGCACGAGAACTTCGCTTTGCTTGGCGTGGCCAGGGAGCCCAGCAGCGACGACGCGTATCGCAAAGTCATGCGCGAGGAGATGTCCAAGTCGGACGAGATCCACCGCGTCCACGACGATGTGTGGCAATGGCTGAGCAAGCGGATGTTCTACACCCACGGCGACTTCACGAAGGACGAGGCCTACGAGACGATCGGAAAGCGGCTCGGGGAGATCGAGTCGGTCGGCGCGGAAAATGAGCGGAACCGGCTGTTCTACCTGGCCATTCCGCCGAGTGTCTTCGAGCCCACGCTCCAGCACTTGTGCCGGAGCGGCCTTGCCAGACGCACCCTCTCGTACGAGGAGAGGCCATGGTATCGGGTCGTGATCGAGAAGCCGTTCGGGCGCAGCCTCGACAGCGCGCGCGCCCTGAACCGGCTCGTGCTCGACCAGTTCGGTGAGCACCAGATCTATCGGATCGATCACTATCTGGGGAAGGAAAGCGTTCAGAACATCCTCGTATTCCGGTTCGCCAACTCCATCTTCGAGCCGCTCTGGAACCGCAACTACATCTCGCACGTGCAGATCATCGTGGCGGAGGCCGTGGGAGTCGAGGGAAGGGGCAAGTACTACGAGGAGGCGGGAATTCTGCGCGACATGTTTCAGAATCACCTGCTGCAGCTTCTCACCCTCGCGGCGATGGAGCCGCCGAGTGCTTTTACCGGCGATGCGGTGCGTGACGAGAAGGTGAAGGTGCTCAGGTCGATACGGCCGCTCGTGGGTGATGGAGTGCCGCCGGTGGTACCCGGGCAGTACACGGATGGAGTTCACGATGGCAATCCGGTGGCCGGCTATCGTCAGGAGCCCAACGTGTCGCCGGCGTCAGTGACACCGACGTTCGCGGCGATGCGCGTGTCGATCGACAACTGGCGGTGGAAGGGCGTGCCGTTCTATTTACGCTCGGGAAAGCGGCTTGGGCGGCGGATCTCCGAGATCGCCGTGCAGTTCAGGTCGCCGCCGCTCATGCTGTTCGACCAGCACACGGTCGAGGACATGGCACCGAGTGTGCTTGTAATGCGCGTGCAGCCGGACGAAGGGATCTCGCTGCGGTTTCAGGTCAAGACCCCGGGCGCAGTGCACGAGATGACGCCGGGGCTCGAGATCACTCCGGTGGATATGGAGTTCAGCTACGCGGACGCTTTCGGCAACAATCCCTACCCCGCTTACGAAACGCTGCTGCTGGACTGCATGACCGGGGATCCGACGCTGTTCACGCGCAGCGATGAAGTAGAGATGGCGTGGAGCATCATCGATCCGGTCCTCGAGTACTGGAACCAGCACCCGCTCGAAGTAATTCCTTCGTATCCCGCCGGTACGGGCGGACCGGTGGAGGCGATCAAACTGTTACACGGGGACCATACACGTTGGCGATAGGACCTTTGCTTTTCCCATTTCTCGCCGTCGTTCTTTCGACGAGCGCGTGCAGCGACGAGAAGGCCGCTCAGAAGGACACGGTCGCCGTTCTTTCCGGCGACACGACGAAGCACGTCCTTCCGGAGGACGAGCGTGAGCTGGTTATCCGGGCGCGGGAGCTGGACCGCGCGGACAATCGTGACACCGCGAGAATCGCGTACGAGATGGCGGCAGGGAAGCTCCCCAGGATCGCCGACTGGCTGTACCTACGCGCTGCCGGTGTGACGGCGGACAGCAGCGCCCGCCAGGGCTATTACGCGAAGTTGCGAACACCCGTAGCCCGGGAGAGGATCCGGTGGACGGAAGCGCAGGCGCGCGAGCGGACGGGGGACATTCCCGGGGCAATAAGGATGTTCACCGCCGTCGGTGGAACGCTTCAGGCGCTCCGGCTTCGCGCGGCCGTGGCCGCTGACGAGAACGCAAAGTCGCTCGCGCGGCGCGACCTGCTGTCGTACATCACGCGTGCCAATACCTCGGCGGAGACGCGCGATGCGATCGATCTCTTCGACAAGGTGTTCACCGGAACATCGCCGGGCGAAGAGCTGGCAATCGGACGGGCCGCGGCCCGATCCGGTGTTCCTGATCGAGCCGCAACGGCCTACGCCCGCGCGCTTGGAGCGGGGCTCGGAAACTCGTCGGACAGGTTTGGTTACGCATCGGTACTGTTCCGGCTCCGACGGTTCGACGAAGCGGGAAGGGAATTCGCGAAAGTCCGGGCTCCGGCCGGGCTTGCCGCAGCTGCGCAGTACCAGCGGGCGAGGGCGCTCGTTGCGGTCGGAAACATTGCCGGTGGGCGCAGTGTGCTGAGGGCGATCACGACCACCTATCCGCGTGACACGAGCGCGGCGTCGGCCCTGCTGCTGCTCGCGGATCTGGCCAGCGACGAGAACCGGGACGCGGACGCCCGCGAGACACTGCTTGGGTTGGTGAAGCGCTTCCCCTCCGGGCGGCACGCGGCCAATGCGGGGTTTCGCGCGGGGATGATCGCGTACATCCAGGGCAACCGAAAGGCCGCGGCCTCGGAATTCGACGCGCTGGTGGCGCGCGCTCCGAACAGCAGCGAAGCGCTCGGGGCGGTTTACTGGGCGGGGCGATCCTTCGCCGCGCTTGGCGACACGGCTGCGGCAAAGACGCGCTGGCGCACCGTGATCCGGCGGGAGCCGCTCAGCTACTACGCGGTAATGGCTGCCAGGCGTCTCGACACGACGCTGGTCGCTCGCGACCAGGCGATCGCGCCCTACCCGAAAGTGCCCGCGGTCGACAGCGCGATCGTGCGCGTCACCTCGCTGCGAGATGTCGGAATGGATGTCGAGGCCCAGTTCGAGCTCGACAGGCTGTTTCGCGAGGCGACCGAGAGCCGCGACAAGATGCTCGCGACCGCCGCCGCGCTCACCGGCACTGATCAGGCCACTCGATCGACCGGACTGGGTCGCCGCGCCATCGACGAGATCGGCCCCACGCCCGCCAACTATCGCTTGTTCTATCCGGTCGTCGAGCGCGAGACGCTCGTCGCAGCCGCGAAAGAGAACGGCCTGGATCCGGTCTTCGTCGCGTCGCTGATCCGCCAGGAATCGAACTGGAATCCGCGCGCGACGTCGCCGGCCGGCGCGCGGGGCCTGATGCAGCTGATGCCACCGGTGGGCGAGGCTCTCGCGCGCAGCAGGAAAATCACGCCGTGGAACCCGGATATGCTTTACGACCCGGCGGTCAGCATCAGGCTTGGAACGCTTCACCTGAAGGACCTGGTGCGGAAGTATCCGAACAACAAGGTGAAGGTGCTCGCGGCTTACAACGCGGGTGACGCGCGGGTCGAGAAGTGGTCGACCAAGTCCGGCGCCGGGGATCCGGAGGTGTTCACCGAACGAATTCCGTTCGTCGAGACACGCGACTACGTGCGCATCGTGCTGCGCAACGAAGCCTACTACGAAGCGCTCTATCCGTGGTAGCGCGCTAGCGGGTACGAACGATCTCTGATTCCCTGGCCTGGCGGGCTTCCCTTCTCTTCTTCTTCCAGTCCAGCAGCCAGGTGCCGGGGACGATAAAGAGGGGCGTGAGGAACAGGCCCAGCAGCGCATTGAGCCACGTGAGCGCGATGTAAAACGCGATCAAGCCGATCGACACCCAAAGCGTTCCCAG
Source organism: Gemmatimonadaceae bacterium (assembly GCA_035760325.1). GTDB lineage: Bacteria > Gemmatimonadota > Gemmatimonadetes > Gemmatimonadales > Gemmatimonadaceae > UBA4720. The sequence continues at coordinate 4,693 of DASTTD010000442.1, read as the reverse complement.
CGGACCGTGCGTTTCCAAGCGAAACTCCCCCCGTCGTAGGTAGATTAAAAGTATCATGGCGATCGCTCGGGATGAAGCACCAGCGGTGGAGCGCGCAGTCGAATCGGCGCTCGCGGAATGCCCGCGCGCGGTGCTTGCGGTGTCTGGCGGGATGGACTCGATGACGCTGCTCACCGCCGCGCGTCGGGTCTCGGGGAAAGCCCGCCGGAAAGTGACCGTCGCGACCTTCGATCACGGTACCGGCCGGGCAGCCGGACGAGCCGCGGCACTGGTCGCCCGCGAGTCGGCCCGCCTCGGATTCGAATGCGTCCGTGGACGTGCCGAGACCGTCGGTAGCCGTGAGGAGGAGTGGCGCCGCGCGCGCTGGACTTTTCTTGACCGCCTCGCCGCCGCGCGCTCGGCGGCCGTCGTCACCGCGCACACTCTCGACGATCAGATCGAGACCGTGTTCATGAGGATCCTTCGCGAAGCCGGCCCGAGAGGGCTCGCCGGCTTGTTCGCCGAATCGGAGATCGTGCGCCCGTTTCTCTCTCTTCGCCGCGCGTCGATCGCCGAGTATGCCGCCGCTGCACGCGTCAGGTTCGTCGAAGACCCGACCAATTCCGACCGAAAGCACCTGCGGAACCGTATCCGTCTCGATCTGCTGCCATCGATCACGCGCAGGAATCCGGGCTTCCCCGACGAGCTGCTGGCTCTGGCGCGAGCTTCCGCCGAGTGGCGCACTTCCCTGGAGGAGCTGGCCGCGACGGTCGACCCGACCCCGGCCGTGGACGGCGCGCTGCGCATCGCCCGCGCCAGTCTGCGCGGATTCGATGCCGACTCACTGCGCGTGCTCTGGCCCGCTCTCGCCGCCCGGGCGCACGTAATCATGGATCGCCGCGGAACACACCGCGCGGCGGAGTTTACAATGAAGGGAGCCACTGGCGGCACAATTCAGCTTTCAGGCGGAGTGGAGATCGTCATGCGTCGCGATCACATGTTGCTGCGGCGGTGGCGGTCGCCCGTCGGGATCAGCGCTTCGTGACGAGTATTCTCCATCCGCCCGCCGGGGTCTCTGATCCGAGATTGTCGGGTCGGGCTGTCCGCAGGATCGCTTTCGACGAAGCGGCGATCGCGCGGCGCGTGGGCGAGTTAGGGAAGGAGATTGGAGAGGCGTACCCGGACGGCGAGCTGCTGGTGCTGGGGCTGCTCAAGGGAAGCTTTATCTTTCTGAGTGATCTCGTGCGGCAGATTCAGCGGCCGCTGCAGGTCGATTTCCTGGTGGCTTCGAGCTATGGAGATGCAATGGTGTCGAGTGGGACCGTGCGGCTGGTATATGATCCCGAGACCCGGCTGGAGGGGAAGGATATCCTTCTGGTCGAGGACATCGTGGATTCGGGCCGTACTCTCAACCGACTCGTCGGCATTCTCGAGGAGCGGAAACCGCGGTCGCTGGAGATCTGCGCTCTGCTGCACAAGCGTATCGCCAGCGGGCTGAAGCACGAAGCCAGGTTCGTGGGTTTCGATGCGCCGCACGAGTTTCTGGTTGGGTATGGACTGGATCACGCAGAGAACTTCCGTCATCTGCCGTATATAGCGAGCTTGCAGTAATGCCAATACAGCTGCCAAACAAGAACGCGCCGAAAAAGCCGACGAACTGGAGCAAGGTCTCCAAGCAGCTCTCGTTCTGGGTTTTCGTCATTCTCGTGCCCGTCGCCATCATCCAGTTCTCGGGGAAGGGCGCCGAGGCGGCGCCCGAGATCTCCTACTCTCAGTACAAGAATGAGGTCGAGAGGGGAAACGTCGAGAAGGTCACCATCCAGTCGGGACGGCAGGTAACCGGAGACTTCAGGCAGAAGATTCCCGTCGACAAGCGGATGGTGTCGAAGTTCAACGTGCGCCTGCCGATGGCCGACTCTCCGGAAGAGATCGCGCTGCTCGCCAAGCACAACGTGCAGATCAGCGCCGAGGATGCGCGAATGCCGGTCAGCGCGGTGCTCGTCAGCATCTTTCCGTACCTGCTGATCATCGGCATCTGGTTCTTCCTGTTCCGCTCGATGCAGGCCGGCGGCGCCAAGGCGTTCAGCTTCGGAAAATCGAAGGCGAAGCTGCTCACGGGTGACACTCCGAAGGTGACGTTCGACGATGTCGCCGGAGCGGACGAGGCGAAGGTCGAGCTCCAGGAGATCATCGAGTTCCTCAAGGACCCGCAGAAATTCACGAAGCTGGGCGGCCGTCTGCCGAAGGGCGCGCTTCTCGTCGGCCCGCCTGGAACGGGAAAGACACTTCTCGCGCGCGCCGTCGCGGGCGAGGCGGCACGACCTTTCTTCTCGATGTCCGGCTCGGATTTCGTCGAGATGTTCGTCGGCGTCGGCGCGAGCCGCGTTCGCGACCTGTTCGAGCAGGGTAAGGCTCACGCCCCCTGCATCATCTTCATCGACGAAATCGACGCCGTCGGCCGCCACCGCGGCGCCGGACTCGGCGGCGGTCATGACGAAAGGGAGCAGACGCTCAATCAGCTGCTCGTCGAGATGGATGGGTTCGAGTCCAACGAAGGCGTGATTCTCATCGCGGCAACGAACCGGCCCGACGTGCTCGACCCCGCTCTGATGCGGCCCGGCCGCTTCGACCGCCAGATCGTCGTCGATTCGCCCGACCTGCGCGGCCGCGAGGGAATTCTGCGCGTGCACATCCGCAACAAGCCGATGGCTGAGGATGTCGACGTCACGACTCTCGCGCGTGGAACTCCGGGAATGGCCGGAGCCGATCTCGCGAACCTGGTGAACGAAGGCGCGCTGCTCGCCGCCCGCCGCAATCACGACAAGGTCTACATGGCCGACCTCGAGGACGCGAAAGACAAGGTGATGATGGGCGCCGAGCGCAAGTCGATGGTGATGAAGGACGAAGAGCGCAAGCTGACCGCTTATCACGAGGGCGGCCACGCGATCTGCGCGATCAAGGTCAAGGGCAACGATCCCCTGCACAAGGTCACGATCGTCCCGCGCGGACGCACGCTTGGCGTCGCGTGGACGCTGCCTGAGGACGACCGGGTGTCGGTGACGCGCGAGCAGCTCGAGGCGAATCTCGTCAAAGCGTACGGCGGCCGCGTCGCCGAGGAGCTCGTGTTCGGGCGCGACCGTGTCACCACCGGCGCCGCGAGCGACATTCAGCAGGCAACCGGACTCGCGCGGCGATACGTCTCACAGTGGGGACTTTCCGACGAGATCGGTCCGATCCTCGTCGGCGACAACGAGCAGGAGCTGTTCCTCGGGCGCGAGCTGCAAACGCGGCGCGAGGTGTCCGAGCGCACCGCCCAGCTGGTAGACTCCGAGGTCACGCGGGTGATCAAGGAAGCGTATGCCAGGGCAACGGGGGTGCTGAAGGAGCACATCGACCTGCTGCACACAGTGGCGGCGGCGCTTCTTGATCGTGAGACGCTGACGGGAGACGAAGTTGCGGCGCTGGCTCGGGGCGAGAAGCTCCCGCCTCGCCCGGCCAGTCCGCCGCCAACCGCTCCGGCTCCGGCGACGACGCCTGTCCTGCATCCCAAGCCGTCCAAGCCGCCACTCTTCGGAGGTCCGGAGGTCGCGCCCGCGTGAGCTTTTCGTGGCCGTCCAAATCCGAGCGGCCAAGCATCTTCGGTATCCTCAACGTTACCCCCGACAGCTTCAGCGACGGGGGTAATTTCGTTTCGATCGAAGCCGCGATTGCACACGCCGGACGCATGATCGAAGAGGGCGCCGATGCGATCGACGTCGGCGGCGAGTCCACCAGGCCGGGCGCGCAGCCGGTGCCGCTGCGCGAAGAAATGCGCCGGGTGCTGCCGATGGTCCGGGGAATTCGCTCTCGCTGGAACGACGTCGCCATCTCGATCGACACGGTGAAGGCGGAAGTGGCTCGTGCCGCGCTGGCGGAGGGAGCATCGATAGTGAACGACGTCTCGGGTCTCACGCTCGATCCGGAAATGCCGCGCGTCTGCGCCGAAGCGGGCTGCAACGTGGTAGTGATGCACTCGCGTGGAACGGTCGCTGAGATGGCGAGCTATGACAACGCGATCTATGGCGTCGATCCCGTCGGAGAAATTCTCGGGGAGCTGGAGGAGTCGGTGCAGGCGGCGCAGCTCGCCGGCATACATCCCGCGCGGATCGCCGTCGATCCGGGGATCGGATTCTCAAAGCGCACGGGACATTCCCTGGCGGTACTGGCCGAGCTCCGGCGAATAGTTGCTTTCGGCTATCCGGTGTTCGTGGGCGCCTCACGCAAGCGCGTGGTCGCCGAGCTTATTCGCTACGTGGCGGAGAATGCGGGGAATCCCGTGCCGATGGGCGTCGCGAGCCAGCAGGTGGACAACGATGACCGCGACATGGCTACCGTCGGCGTGAATGTCGTCGCCTACTTCTCGGGGGCGAGGGTCTTCCGGGTGCATCGCGTGCGGCCGAACCGGCTCGCGCTCGACGCGGCGTGGGCGCTGACGCCGGAAGAGTCGGAGATCCTCAAGCATTAGCACGACGCGGCGTTTTCCGACACCCGGCTGGACGACCGCGGTCCTTCTCCTGTTCGTGTACATGCTGACGCTGGCGCCCAGCGTGACGCTGTGGGACTCCGGTGAGTTTCTCGCTGCCATTCACTCCCTTGGCATTCCGCACCCGCCAGGCACTCCGCTCTACGTAGTACTGGGCAAGGTGTGGAGCCTGGCCTTCGCGCCGGTGTTCGG
>DASTTD010000441.1:0-2417 GCA_035760325.1 Gemmatimonadaceae bacterium | reverse complement strand
GTGCTCACCGGGGTCACCACGCGCTACGGCCGCACCCTGGACAGAGCGCTCTCATGGCCATTCATGGTGATCGGGGGAGGGGTCGCGCTCACTGCCGCCGCCATAGTTCTCTTTTTGTCGCTGAAGCGCGAGTTCGTGCCGCCGGAGGATCGCGGCTTCTTCTTCACCTTCGTCGTCGCGCCCGAAGGGGCGACGGTTCAGTACACCGACGATTACATGACGCAGCTCGAGGCGATCGTCGAGCGAACCGAGGGTGTGAAGTCGTCGTTCGCCATCATCGGTTTTGGCGGCCCGCCCAGCTCCGGCTTCCTCGGCACCATTCTCGACGACTGGAACGATCGGAAGCGCTCGGCCCAGGACATCATCGGGGAGGTTCAGCCGCAATACTTCGGCGTGCCGGGAGTGTTCGCCTTCGCGATCAACCCTCCCGCATTCGGCGGTTTTGGCGCGCCAGTTCAGTTCGTGGTTCAAAACCGGGACTTCGAGGCGCTGGTCCGTGGCATGGACACGCTCGTCGCGCGCGCGGGCGCGATTCCGGGTCTCCTCAACGTCGACACGGATCTCCGCGTGACGAAGCCGGAGCTGGTGGTGACTCTCGACCGGGATCGCGCTGAAGATCTCGGCGTACCGGCACGTGACATCGCGACGACACTCCAGACGTTGCTCGGTGGGCGCGACGTCAGCCGGTTTACCTCCGAGAACAAGTTGTACGACGTGATCCTGCGGCTCGATCCAGGGGAGCGTTCCACGCCCTCTGACATCAGCGGACTGCATGTCCGCGGCAGAAACGGCACGCTGGTGCCGCTCGACGCAGTGACGCGGATCGAAGAGCGCATCGGTCCCCGACAGCTCAACCATCACAATCGGGTGCGATCGTTCACTCTTTCAGCGAGCATGGCCCCAGGCTTTACCCTGGGGCAGGCCCTGGATTCACTCAACGCCGTCGCCGCCCAGGTGCTCCCGGCGGGAAGCACGGTGGCTCTGGCGGGAGAGTCTCGCGAGTTCAGTGAGAGCGGCAGCGCTCTCTACTTCGCGTTTGCGCTCGCTCTCATCTTCGTGTTCATGGTGCTCGCGGCCCAGTTCGAGTCGCTGCTGCACCCCTTCACCGTATTGCTGGCCGTTCCGCTCGCGGTTACCGGTGCGCTCGCGGCACTGTGGCTGACACGCTCGACGCTCAATGTCTACAGCCAGATCGCGATGATTCTTCTGATCGGTCTCGTGACGAAGAACTCGATTCTGCTGGTCACCTACGCCAACGATCTGCGGGCGCGTGGCCATGATGCGCTGACGGCGATGCGCGAAGCCGGACGCATCCGTCTGCGCCCGATTCTGATGACATCGGTGTCGGCCATCTTCGGCGCGCTGCCGATCGCGCTCGGACTTGGCGCCGGCGCTGGAAGCCGACGCCCGCTGGGATACGCAATCATCGGTGGTCTGGCCGTTTCGACGCTGCTCACCATCTATCTGGTGCCGGCGGTATTCGTGGTGTTCGAGCGGATGCGTGAGCGTCGCCGCGCGGCTCCGGCTCCAGCTCCCACCGTAACTCCCGACCGCCCGATAATGGGTGATTATCGACCCGGTGCCGTACGTGAGACTGTTTCTCTGGAGGCGAAGTGAATAGCAATGGAAAAGCGGCGATCGCGCTTGCCGCTCTCGTGATAGCGGGCGCCGTCGCGGTCCCCTCGGTGACGATGGCTCAGGCGGCCGTCGACAGCGTGCCCGTCGTGACTCTCGCCGAAGCGCGGCGTCGGGCCGGATCCGTAAATCCGGATGTAGCCACCGCGCGCGGCCGACTGACCACGGCGGAGTGGCAGCGCCGCGCCGCGGTGGCCAACATGCTGACGCCTAACCTCACTGCCGGCGGGAATTACACGCACTTCTCGGAGCCTTTTTTCAACTTCGGCACCGGCGACATCAGTCCCAACGCCACCAGCGCGACGATCGAAGCGAGCTACGTGGTGTTGGGGGCCGGGAAGTTCGGCGAGCTCCGGAGCTCACGCGCGTCCGTCGAGAGCGCCGAGGCGAATGAGACCGCGGTGCGGTTCCGCACGGCTCTTTCGACAGACGCCGCATACTTTGCCGTGCTCGCTGACCGCGAGCTGTCGCGCGTCGCGGCAGAGCGGCGGCGGCGCGCCGAGGAGCAGTTCGGAATCGCGCGCGTGCGGGTTCTTGCCGGAGAAGCGATCTCATCGGATTCGCTCCAGCTCCTGCTCGAGGTGAACCGCGCGCGCCTGGCGATCCTGAGCAGGGATTCCGCGCTCGTTCACTCCCGGCTGCGGCTGGGTCGGCGGATCGGCCTGAGCGGTCCGGCGGATGCCGCACCGATCGACACGCTGATCCCGTCACCACTTCCGATGACGCAGGAGCAATTGATCGCCGAGGTTCGTGCGCGGGGGCCGGATGTGGAGGCGGCGCGG
>DASTTD010000440.1:0-2787 GCA_035760325.1 Gemmatimonadaceae bacterium | reverse complement strand
GGTTCTCGTGGTTGCTGATCCAGTCAGCAGCGAAGGAGACGCACTGCCGAACGCGTTCTTTTTCGGCGACGAGACGCGCGGGTTCCAGACGCAGGTGGACAGCGTCTGGGATGTAGCGGTTTCTCCGGACTGGAAGATGATCGGATTCGGGCGCGCCTACACCGTCCTGCACGGCGAGGAGCCCGCGACCAATTCGTATCCTGACGTTGCGCGCCGCACGTCGATGGATTCCGCGACACTCAAGGCCGGATCGTTCCCCACCAGCGGCATGGTGACGCACTTCTCCGTCGCGCAGCCAGGCATCATCCGCATCCCCGAGGATCCACGCCAGCCTGGATTCGCCGACAGCGTCGCTCCTCGGTTATTTCCCGTCACGCGTGGCTGGCGCGTGCGCTGGACTCAGGACGGAAGCATCCTCGCCCTCGGCAACAATCCATCCGGTGTCGGAGACGACGAGCCGAGCAAGACGTGGTCGGCGCTCGATCCGCGGACGGGAGCGGTGCACGGCTCACTGCCGGCCAGTGCAAAGCTGTCGGAGCCCACTTTCATCGAGGGGCCGGAGTATGAGCTGACCGCGCCGGTCGACGTGACGACGCGTCCGGCGATCAAGTTGGAGCGCGGCGGGAAATCGTATACGATCGAGAGCCAGCGCGGCGTGATCACTCTCGTCGAGACGGGCGGAGCGAGTGCGGCACGAGTTCAGACGGTGATAGGAGCGGGAGTCGCGCTCGCCTCGACGGCCGGGGGACGGTACATCATCGCGCTCGCGCCGAGGACGAGGGCCAACGCCGGCGAGATGGCGGTGGAGCCGGTAGTCTATACAGTCACTTTTTGAACGGCGCACCAGCTCGATTACTTCCCGATCTTCCGCAGCTCCACCATCAGGCAGCGGTCCTGCACTACATCGATCCCCGCCTTCGCCAGCTTCTCCGCTGCTTCGTCGTTTCTGATCCCCAGCTGAAACCATACCGCCTTCGGGCGCTTGGCGATGATGTCGTCAACGTGCGGCGGGATGTCCACCGGCCTCCTGAACACGTTCACCAGATCGACTTCTCCCGGGATCTCCGCCACGGTGTGATAGACTTTCTGGCCGAGCATCTCGGTCAGGTCCTTGTGATAGACCGGGACCGGAATGATCTCGTACCCCGCCAGCTGCGCGTACTCGGGCACGTAGTGCGCGGGCTGCTGCGAGTTCGCCTTGATGCCGAGCACGGCGATCCGGCGCGTGTTTTCAAGCAGCGTCTTGATCTGCTCGGGTGTATCGAGCAGATGCTGGCGCCAGGTGGTCTCGTTCATCGTGTCGGTCATGCTCGCTCTCGGTCGTTCGCGGGGTAACGGGGATGGAATCGACCGCCTAAATTGCAAGAGAGAGTCCAACACCCGAATGAGAGCACCACTTTAAAATGAAGATGCTTGTTCTTGGCGCGGGCTTTCAGGGCTCCGCCTGCGCTTACGATCTCCTTCAGAACCCCGAGGTGACGGAAGTCCGCCTCGCCGACCTGCATACGGAGCACCTGGCGGAGTTTCTCGCTCCGTACTCCGGAAGCCGGCTGATCTTCACGCCGCTCGACGTGCGCAACTACGAAGCCGTCGACGCGCTGATGCGCGAGTGCGACGCCGTGATGAGCGCAATTCCGTACTACTTCAATTACGACCTGGCCGAGCGCGCCGTCGCCGCCGGAGTCCACTTCTCGGACCTCGGCGGCAACACCGAGATCGTCTTCAGGCAGAAGACGCTCGACCTCGAGGCGAAGAAGAAGGGAATCACCGTCATCCCCGATTGTGGACTGGCGCCCGGCATGGTGAACATCCTGGCCGAGCACGCGATCAATCAGCTGGACAAGGTGGAGACCGTGCGGATTTTCGTCGGCGGTCTGCCGCAGCGCCCCGAGCCTCCGCTCAACTATCAGATCGTGTACTCGCTCGAGGGAGTGCTCGACTACTACACGACGCTGTCGTGGGTGCTGCGCGACGGAAAGCGCACGCAGGTGAAGGCGCTGTCGGAGGTCGAGCCCGTGCGCTTCGACGGCACGATTGGCGAGCTCGAGGGCTTCCATACCGCCGGCGGTCTGTCGACGATGGCGTTTCGCTACGAAGGCAAGATTCCGACGATGGAGTACAAGACGCTGCGTTACCCCGGTCACGCGCGCATCATGGAAGCGATTCGCGAGCTCGGCCTGCTGGAGCTGAATCCGGTCGATGTCAAAGGCGTGAAAGTGGTGCCGCGCGACCTGGTCGTGGCGGCTATGGGGCCGCGGCTCACCAAGCCGAATGGCAAGGATCTCGTCGCTCTCAGGGTGTTCGCCGAGGGAACGAAGGGAGGCCGGCGGAAGAAAGTTGGCTGGGAGATGGTCGACTTCTACGACGAGAAGAACGACATCAGCGCCATGGAGCGCTCGACCGGCTACTCGCTCTCGATCACCGGGCAGATGCAGGTCCGTGGGGAGATCGGCAAAGCCGGCGTGTTCACGCCCGACGAAGCGATTCCCGCGGAAAAGTACGTGACGGAGCTGGCGAAGCGCGGAGTCGAGATAAAGCCGCTGCGCTGACGCCGTGACCGCTCCTCCAGTCGCGCACTTCCAGTCGTACGGCGCCCGCGGGGAGAAAGGGGACAGAAAAGGAAAAGGCTGGAACGTCTCCCTTCGTGAGCCGCGCTCGATAATGGTCGCGCGCTCACTCGATGAAGTCGTTCCGCTGCTGCGGAAGGCGGAATCAGCGCAGCGGAGTGGTCTCTGGGTCGCGCTCGCCATCAGCTACGACGCGGCGCCGGCGTTCGATAACGCGCTC
>DASTTD010000439.1:0-9350 GCA_035760325.1 Gemmatimonadaceae bacterium | reverse complement strand
GATGTTCGTGAGTCGTGTCACGAACGGAGAGATCGAGCGCAAAGGATTGACGAGGGTCTCGAATACTTCGACGACTTCGCCGTTGCGTACAACCACGCAGGCGATCTCGGTGATACGGTCGGTGAGATACGACTGGCCACCAGTCGTTTCGACGTCGACGACTACGTATGACAATTCATGGAGCGGGTCCGAGGGCCTGCGACCGGCCTTCGAGGCGCGCGTGCTCGGCCCGGAGGCGCGTGACGCTTCGCGTGCGCCGTTGAACTCCGCAAAACTCCCGTATGGCTGAACCGGTGGGTGCACGATGGTCCACCGGCCATCGGAGATCCTCACAAACTCCGTCCGGCCCGAGAACATCGCCTGGGCCATGTGCTCAGCCACAATCCGCGGAGCCCCGGGCAGACTACAGACGTGACCGATGAGATCGACGACGTCGGCCGGTCCGGCCGCCAGATATTGCGCCGCACGGGTCGTGAGCAGGGTGTCTTCCGGCTCCGCACGCACGCCCCGGAGGCGCGTCAGATCCACGGATCGTCCCGCACGATCGGACAGGTCATGCAATGCGGCCCGCCGCCGCCGCGAACCAGCTCCCCTCCCTCGAACGTGACCACAGCTCGCTCGTCCGCCGCGATCTCGTCTTCCGATGAGAGGAAGTCGGAAGCCGCGATCATCTTGAAGCCGACTTTTTCCAGCTCTCGCAGGGTCGTCTCGTTTCTCGCGTACGAGGTAATCACTCCGGGCCTCAGGGCCGTGAAGTTACAGCCCGACGCCCACTGCTCACGATCCTGCACGATTCTGCGCGATCCCCCACAGGGGATGGGTTCCATCGGCAGTCCGCAGTCCCGCAAAGCGGCAAAGATGTCGGGCTGCTCGCGCATGCGGCTGTCGCCTTTCTGCCAATGAAGAATCGGGAGGCGGTACGGGCCGATGAAGTGCGGCGGGTAGACGACGCAGAGCTCGCGATCAACGTGCGTGAAAATCATATCGAGGTGGATCGCCGTCGCCTCCTGGGGCATCACCACCACGATCAGGTTCGACACTTCGGTCTTCTCGAACAGCAGTGTGGCCAGGCTGTCGATCCCCGCCGGACTCGACCGCTCACTGAAGCCGATGAGAAGGACATCTTCGCGCAGCGGATGCACATCGCCACCCTCGAGCGTGTGATTCAGGCGCCGCTCCACCGACCCGTCGTAAAGGATGCCGCTGTTGGCGAGCTTCGGGTGAGAGCTGAAAAGCGCTTTCATGATCAGCTCCTCCGTCCACCGCGCATGGAAGCGCATCGAGCCGATCATCATGTGCTCGTTGATCGCCATCGCCGCGTCGCGGGTAAAGAACAGGTTCGGCAGCGGTGGCAGCGAGTAGCTGCACTCGTTGAGCGTGCGCGACAGAGGACCCGGCTCCTCTTCCCTTCCCTCGATCAGGATCCGCACGACCGCTTCAGGCGGAAGCTCACGCAGCTCAGCCGCAAGCGGCTGAAGGGGGACGACATCCAGCGTTTCGCGGATGATCAGCTCTCTCACCTCGGTGTCCTGGAGCACGTCGCTCAGCAGATCCCGGACGTGCAGGACTTCGCAGAAGCGTTCCAGCACCTGCACGAACCGCCGGTGCTCCCGTTTGGCGAGGTCCGCATCGACGATGTCGTCGTACAGAAAATCCGCGCGCGTGCTCGGCGTCACCGCCAGCAGCTCCGCGCCTGGACTGTGGACGAGCACCGTGCGCAAAGCGCCGATTTCGGAGGTGACGTGGACTGCCATCGGGTGAAGATAACGCCGTACCGAATGAAACACGAAGGGTACGCACGACTGCCAAGGCGTTGCCCGGAGCGCCACGGCGGGCTTAGTTTGTGAACTTATTCACAAGCCTTCTTGAAACGCATCGCGGAATCCACGGTCCGGCGTCTTTCCCTCTATCTCAGCTTTCTGGAAGGAATAGAGCGTCAGGGGCAAACGACGATCTCGAGCGACGACCTCGCCAGGCTCGGCGGGACCACCTCCGCACAGGTCAGGAAGGACCTCTCCCTGTTCGGCTCGTTCGGCAAACGCGGACTCGGCTACGCTGTCCCCGAGCTGTCGGAAAAGCTCCGCGAGATCCTCGGACTGGGCAAGGAATGGAAGGTCTGTATCGTCGGCGCCGGGAAAATCGGCGCGGCGCTGGCGCGCTACCGGGGATTCGCCGAGCGTGGGTTTCACGTTGCCGGCGTTTACGACGTCGACGAAGCAAAGATCGGGAAGCGGTGGGAGAACCTGACGGTTCGCTCGATCGCGGATCTCGAAAAGGATGCGTCGAAGCTGGAATACGACATCGCGGTCGTCGCGACGCCCGCCGAGAACACTCCGGCGGTCGTCAGGCAGGTGGTGCGGGCGGGGATCAAGGCGATCCTCAACTTTGCGCCGATACAACTCTCCGTTCCGGCCGATGTGACCGTCCGGAACGTCAACATGGCCATGGAGCTCGAAGGGCTTTCATTCGCTCTCAGTAACCGCGGGGACTGAAGACCGCAGCTCCCGGAACAGGCGCACGAACGTCTCGGGTGTAAGCACCTCCGGACGGGCGGCGGAGTCTATCCCGAGCCGGTCGAGTAGCGCCGTCGTTTCCTCCGACGCAAGGCCGGACACGGTTCGCACCACTCTCTGAATCTGTTTTCGCCGCAGCCCGAAGACAGCCTGCACGAAGGTGCGAAATCCCTTCAGCGATCGAACGTCGATCAGGGCTGATGCGCGCGGAGTCAGCCGAACCACCGACGAATCGACTTTCGGCGCCGGCTTGAACGCCGATCTCGGCACACCCATGACAATCTCCGCTCTGGCGACCGTCGCCACGTTCACTGTCAGCGCTCCATAGCTCTCGGCACCGGCATGTGATGTCATCCGCTCGGCCACCTCCCGCTGAACGAGAAAGACCGCGCGGCGAGGAAGGGGAGGCTCGAGCGTCCGGAAGATGATCGGTGTGGTGATGTAGTACGGGACGTTCCCGATTATGAGAAAATCAGGTCCCGCCAACGCCTCGATGTTCGTCTCGAGTATGTCGCCCTCGACGATCTGTACGTTTGCGCGCGAGGCGTACCGCTCGCGCAGCTTACCCGCCAGCAGGTGGTCGACCTCCACGGCGATGACGCGGCCCGCTCGCTCCACCAACACGTCCGTGAGCGATCCGCGACCCGGCCCGATCTCCACCACGGTGTCGTCCGGCCCGGGTGCGAGCGCATCCACGATCGCGGTAAGGATACCCGGGTCCGTCAGAAAATGCTGGCCGTACTTCTTGAGCACCGGTGGGTGCGCGGAGCGGCCGCGGCCTCGCCCCATCGGTGCGCGCGGGATGCTAGCTCCTGAGCACCACTAGCGTGAGATCGTCCCTGCTCGGAACCGCGCGGGTGTGTACTTCGAGCATCTTGAAGACACGGTCGACGATCACCTTGGTGTCGTTGTCCCTGTTCTCGCGAATGAGCTCGAGAACGCGCTCCTCTCCAAGCCTTTCATTGCTGGCATTGCGCGCATCGCTGATTCCGTCGGTAAAGAGCACGAGCAGATCTTTCCCCGGTACCCACGACAGCGACGCGGCCGATGGAACCTCCTCCAGCATTCCGAGCGGCGGATTCACCGCCGACAGTCGGGTGATGGTTCCTTCCTGGCTGAACACGAACGCGTGGGGATGGCCGGTATTGGCGTAGGTCAGCTTGCCGTTGGGCGGATCGACGACTCCATAGAAAAGCGAGATGAACATTTCCGTCGACTCCAGCTCTTCCCGCAGCGAGCTGAGGAGTGCGCCGAGCATCTGTCCGGGGTTGACGATGTTCTGAGCATGGATCGCTGATGCGCTCATGGCCAGCGCCATGATGAGAGCGGCTCGATATCCGTGGCCGGACACGTCGCCGATCATGATCCCTGTCGCGCCTTCGCGCAGCTTGAAGAGCTGGTAGAAATCGCCACCGACGCTCTCGGCGGGAATGACCCGGGCGGTGACCTGCGCTTCGGGCAGCACGACGTCGGTCGAGGGCAGCAGCTTCATCTGCAGGTCGTGCGCGAGGCTCATTTCCTGGAGCAGGCGCTGCTGCGCGAGCGATGCGTTCACCAGTCTCGCGTTCTGAATCGCGGTGCCGATCTGTGTCGCTATCGCGGTTACGAGCTTCTGGTCGCCCGCGGTAAACGGCTGCCGTGAGCGGCGGTCGGCGAGGTTCACCACGCCCAGCGGCATTCCGCCGCTCGGGGTCGTCCACATGATCGGAACCGACAGCATCTCGCCGCGCCCATACGGCGACTCGGTGCCGAAGGTAATTCCTTTTCCGACGACGATCAGGGCGTGCTGGGTGCGGAACACGCGGGCGGAGACGCTGCTCGGGTCGTCGGCGCTGATGGCGGGAATCTGGGATTTGGGTACGCCGAGAGCCGCGACGGCCTGAAGCGTATTGGTGCGCGCATCGTGGACGAGAATCGATGCCTGGCGCGCTCCGACGGTTTCCGAGATCTCGGTGAGGATGGTGGTCGCGGCGTCTTCCAGCGTTACGGTGCGGCCCAGTATCTCGCCAATGGTATAGAGAAGGTTTATCTCTTCGTACCTCTCCGCGAGCTCCGTCGCCGCGTGCTCGACCTCCAGCGCGGCCTGCATGAACTGCGCGACCACCGGCATGAGCAGATTGACGTGCTGCTCCTCGGGCCGGTGGCCGGGATCGCACGGGCCGATCGTCAGCCAGATTTTCTTCGCCGAGTGGACGCGGGTCACGATGAGAGTGCCGAAATTCGCGGGCACCGAGCGCCCGGGCTCCTCGGGCAGAACATCCGGCAGCTGCACCTTGGGGCTGGAGCGGGCAATGATCGTCGGCGCTGACCGGCCGTCGCTGCTGCCCCAGACGGCGGTCTCGCATTGCGTCCCCTCACGAAACGCGACGAGGACCGCCTCGAGCTCCTTCACTCGCGCCGCACGGTGAGACGGATCCCGTTCCCCTCGTCCTGGAAGCTCTCGACCTCGTCGACGAGCCGCCGCATCAGGAAGAGTCCGCGTCCCTCTTCCTTCAGCAGATTTTCTTCAGTGGTGCAGTCGGCGGTGCAGCGGTCGAGGTCGAAGCCCGGGCCCTCATCGACGATCTCGAACACGAGCGCCGCGTCGGTGACGATCGCCCTCACGCGCACGTGCTTCCCGCCGACGGATTCGTTCCCTCTCAGGATCGCGTTGGAGAGCGCTTCCGACAGCGCGACCGGCACGTTGAGCGAGCATGTGCTGGGCGCAAGGTTGAGCTCGCGGCACCGCTGCCGGGCGAGCTCGACTACACCTTCGATATACTCGACGTCGCTCGGTATCCGAAGATCGAAGGCGACGTGCGGTTTGGCCATCAAAAACTCTCTAGCGCGCGCTCCCGGGTGTCTGAGATCTGAAAGAGAGTGTCGAGCTTGGTGAGCTCGAAGAGAGTCTGAAGATCGTCGTTGAGGTTGGCGAGGCGAAGCTCCCCTCCCTGCTCACGGATTTTCTTCGACAGCGACACGAGGACGCCGAGTCCGGAAGAATCGATGTATCCGGTCTGGCTGAAGTCGATGAGAAACTTCTTCTCTCCCTTTTCCAGCTCGTCGAGCACTTTCTGTTTGAGCTCCTGCCGGTTCCCCACGATGAGCTGGCCTTCGACGTCCACGACTGCCACCTGTCCCTGTTTCTTGATCGAGAAACTCATTCAGATCATCTCCGATTTGGATTGCAAAGCCGCGATAGCGGCCACGTTAATAATGTCCTCGACGTCGGCCCCGCGCGAGAGATCGGCCACAGGACGCGCGAACCCCTGGAGTATCGGCCCGATTGCCGTAGCGCCACCCAGCCGCTGGACCAGCTTATACGAGATGTTACCGGCGTCCAGCGACGGAAATACGAGAACATTGGCTTGCCCACCGACGGGACTGGACGGTGATTTCCGAGCCGCGACAATGGGAGTCAACGCCGCGTCTCCTTGCAATTCTCCGTCCACTATCAGCTCCGGCGCACGCGCCTTTATGAGAGCCACGGCCTCGCGAACCAGGTCCACCGTCGGTCCGTTGGCACTCCCCAGAGTGCTGAAGGACAGCAGCGCCACCCGCGGGACATCGCCGACGATGCTGCTGCGATCGACCGCTGCGGCGATGGCGATGTCCGCGAGGTGCTCGGCGGTCGGATAGGGCACGACGGCGCAGTCAGTGAAGGTCAGGATCTCTTCGTCCGCTCCCGCGCCGTTTCGCCGAACGACCATGTAGAACGCGCTCGACACAATGCGGACTCCATTAGCCAGCCCGATGTGACGCAACGCGCTTCTCAGGACTTCGGCGGTGGTATAGACGGCTCCCGCGACACACGCGTCTGCCGCCCTCGCCGCGACCAGCATGTGCGCCTGCTCGAGAAGCGAGAGGTCGTTCTCCTCGGATACGATAGCCTCGATGCCGCTGCCGGCTGGTGGCCGCGCGCGGCTGTCCTTCACGAGGAACAGGGGCTTCCCCATCCCGCTTTTCGCGATCGCCATCGCGGCGGCGATGACCCGGCTGTCGGCGCTCTCAGGGAATATGATCCGCAGCTGGAGCTCGCGCGCTCCCGCCCGGATTCTATCGATGAAGCTCACCCGGCGGCGAACTTCCGGGCGAGCGCTTTTCCGACGGCGGGGTGAACGAGTCCATCGAGGTTGCCGCCGTGCTGCGCTACCTCGCGGACGACGCTCGAGCTGATGTAGGTCGTTTCGACGGATGGCACCATGAACACCGTCTCGAGGTTCGGCGACATGTGCCGGTTCATCAGAGCCATCTGAAACTCGTACTCGAAATCGCTGACTGCTCGCAAGCCGCGGATGATCAGCGAGGCGCCAACCCGCGCGGCAAAGTCGACGAGCAGGCCCTCGAACTTCTCGACGCGCACGCACCTGTTGTCGACGGTCGCCAGGCGGATCAGCTCCAGCCGCTCGTCGGTCGTGAACAGCGGTCGCTTCGACGAATTGGTAGCGACCGCGACGACCAGGGTATCGACGAATTCGCAGCTTCTCCGAATGAGATCCTCGTGTCCACGAGTGATCGGATCGAAGCTTCCGGCGTAGATGGCGGTCTTTACCACGAGAGTCCCCGTCTCATTCCGAGCGATAGAAAGTAATTGCTGTCGACCCGTACTTCCTCGTCGCACCTCCCGCGGGCATCGCCGCGCCCGCGGCGTGCTCCACGCTCAGAACCTTGCTGAAAGGCTCGTCGCTCCACCTTTGGGCGAGTGCGGCTGCATCTCCGCTCGAATATGGCGGATCGGCGAACACCACATCGTAATCGAGGCGCCCGAGCGCTTCGGCGAAAGGAAGCGCCGCCTTTCGGTGGACGGTGGTCATTGCCCCAGCCTCCAGAGCTTCAATGTTCTGTTCCAGCGCGCGGAGACTTTTTGGATTCTTCTCGACGAAGTCTGCTGACACCGCGCCACGGGAGAGCGCTTCGAGACCGAGCGCACCGGAGCCGGCGTAAAGGTCCAGCACACGCGCTTCGGGCAGATCGAGCTGCAGGATGCTCATCCAGGCTTCCCGAACGCGGTCAAGAGTCGGACGAACCGCGGTTCCCGGCGGCGCGGTGATGCGCCGTCCGCGCCAGCGGCCGGCGACTATGCGCAAGGCCGGATGTCGGCTATCCGCGCCTGAAGCCGGCTCTCTCCCCGGTACTCGTCCTTCTCGAGGCGAAACGCGACATCGACGCATCCGCCGGGCTCGAATTCGGCGGCCCGGTGCGCGAAACCCCAGCCGATTGCCTCGAGCGAGCCCGTTCCCGTATCGAGCACGAGCTTCAGTCCATCGCGACCGATGGCGCGGGGAGGCCGCGCGATCGTGACGTTTCGCGCGAGAAGCACCGGGGTCGGATTTCCGATCCCGAACGGCTCGAAGTGGCGAAACAGCGACTCCAGCTTCTCGTCCATTCCCTCCATGCTGACCTCGAGGTCAACGCGGACTTCCGGAATCAGGTCCTCCGGGGTGAGAAGCGAGCGGGCGACATCGTTGAAACGCGTGGCGAATCCTTCGATCTGTTCGCGCGCGACGGTGACCCCCGCGGCGGCTTTGTGCCCGCCGTAGCGGAGCAGGAAATCCCGCGCCTGCCCGAGTGCCCCATGCAGATCGAATTTCGCGATCGACCTCCCCGAGCCTTTCCCGATCTCCCCGGAGATCGCTACCAGGACCGTCGGCCGTCCAAATTCTTCCACGAGGCGCGATGCGACGATGCCGATGACTCCCGGATGCCAGCTTTCGTCCGCGAGCACGATCCCGAATGTGTTGTCCAGATCTAGCTGCTGGACCCGCTCGCGCGCCTGATCCAGTGTCCACCGGTCGATCTCCTGGCGCCTGTAATTCAGCTCCTCGAGCTCGCGCGCGATCACGTTTGCCTGGTGCTCATCCTCCGTCAGCAGCAGTTCCACGCCGCGGATCGCGTGACCGAGTCTGCCGGCGGCGTTCAGGCGGGGGGCGAGGATGAAGCCGATTCGCCCGGCGGTGAGCGCTTTCCCGTCCAGTCCGGCCGCGCGTATCAGTGCGCGCAGCCCGGTGTTCCGGGTTTCCGCCAGCATTCTGAGACCGTAACGCACGAACACCCGATTCTCTCCGCGCAACGGCGCAACATCGGCGACCGTCGCGAGCGCGACGAGATCGAGCATCGCCCAGACGAAGTTCTCGTTTTTCCCGAGGGCGCGAGCAAGCGCGAGGGCCAGCTTGAACGCGACCCCAACGGCGGCCAGATCCTTGTCGGGATATTCACATCCGCCGCGCCTGGGGTTGAGAACGGAAATGCATTCCGGCAGCGGACCACCCGGCAGATGGTGGTCGGTCACGATCACGTCGATTCCCGCCCGGCAAAGTCGCGCAACAGCTGCGAGCGCGGTCGTGCCGCAATCGCAGGTGACGACGACTCGCGCTCCAGCGGCGATCGCCGCGTCGACGCCCGCATCGCTCAGATCGTAACCATCTTCGATCCGGCGCGGGATGAATGGAACGGCCTCACCGCCGAACGATCGAATTGCCCGCGTCAGCAGCGTCGTCGAGCAAATTCCATCGACGTCATAGTCGCCATGAATGAACACGAGCTCCTTCTCGCGCACCGCGCGGGACAGCCGGTCGACGGCCTTGTCCATGGAAAGGAACCCGAGGGGATCGTGCAGGCGATCGAGCTTCGGCCGGAGAAAGAGCTTCGCCTCCTCGGCGGTCACGTAGCCGCGGATGAGCAGCAGCCGGCAGACTATGTCCGGGAGCGATAGCGCCGTCGCCAGCGCCCTGATTGCCTCCTCGTCGGGAGGCTTCGGGAGAATCCAGCGCGCGGGGCGCGGAACATTTACCGACGCGACTGTCGTCACTGTCGCAAGCTACAGGCGGCCGCGGTTGCGCTCAAGCGCCCTCGGAGTAG
>DASTTD010000438.1:0-3242 GCA_035760325.1 Gemmatimonadaceae bacterium | reverse complement strand
GCAGCGTGGAGAGGCGTTCGAGCACGTACCGACGCTCGAGGTGTTCCGGAATCACGCAAACCCGCGCTCGCTCCGCGCCGAGCATCACGGAAGCGCCGAAGCAGACTGGTCGAGTCGTCACCGCTGGACATTCGAGTGGACTGCCGGAGAGATCAGCGACGTGGTCAGTGCCGCTTTCGCCGCATCTGTCGGGAAGACATCGGTTGGAGTGGTGCGTGAGATCAATGTCGTGGAGCGCGGAGCTTCAGGTCGCGTCGTAGAAATTCAGTTCGTAACTGATGAAGGGACGTTTTCGCGGCGGAAGGACGCGATTCGCAGCACGCTCAAGTTCATCGACGCGAACAACAACCCGCAAACACTTTATAGCACGCTCTTCTTCATCGAGCCCGTGGTCGACAAGAAGACGCAGGAGATCGGCTTCCGTGTTTTCGGTGGCGGCTGGGGTCATGGCATCGGCCTCGGACAGACCGGCGCAGCCGGGATGGCGCAGAAAGGCGCGACGTTCGACGAGATCCTCAGGCATTACTACCAGGGCATCGAGCTGATGGACTACCGGAGCGCCAACGATCCCCCGGCCCCTTAACCTCGGTAGTTGAAGCGCCCCTTAAGCTCGGTAGTTGAAGCGGGGAAGCTGTCGATGGCCGACAGCTTCCCCGCTCTTTGTCAGCAACCTTCGATTGCGCGCGCGACGGCTTGATCCATACTCGGCTGGTCGAGCGGAACGAGGCGCTTCAGCGAGCTATCGAGCATGATGAGCAGCGCACAATCGAAGTTCTCGTTCGGGCTCGTCAAGAGGCGACGGATTACGGATTGGTCTCTCGTCCTCCGCGAGATATGCTCCAGAACGTCCCGTGGCGTCGCGGGATTGCCGGCCAGCCAGATGTCGAGATTCGAGATGACTCCCGGGTCACGGGAAAGCCTGCGCAGAATGTCCGCAGGAGTATTCGGGTTGCCCGCGAGCGCCTGGAAGAAGTAGTCGGGATAATCCTTCTGCTCGTAGACGCGTCTCAGCGTTTCGGCCCGCGTGCCACTGTTCCGGACCGCCTCGAGCGCGATTCCACGGTCGGGTGAGCCCGCCAGCGAATCCAGAATGCCTGGAGAGATCGAGTCGCTGTTCAGCGCTGCGAGCAGAAAAGCGCGGTCATTGGTGCGCGCGCGGATGCTGCTGTCGATATATGCCCGTTCGCGTCCGGGATTCAGCGCGATTTCCCGCGCGATCAGCGCGCGATTCCGCGTGATCTCGGCGAGCTGCGCCGCGTAGCTGCCCTCGCGCACGATATTCCTGCGCCGCGTCCGCAGACCCTCGCGCATATTCACGGCGACGATGACGATCGCGGCGGCCAGAGCAAGCCAGCCGAATACCCGCCGTGGAGTGGCATCCGCAGTGCCCCGCGTCCAACGCCAGAACGCCAGCCCAAGAAAACCTACGATGGCGCTCACGAACGGAAGCCAGAGAAATCCCAGCGCCGCTGTGGATGATCGCGACTGGGTAATCGCCCAGTACCCCGCGCCGAACGTCACCGCGAAGAAGAGGATGCTGATGCCGATTCCTCGCGTGCTCTTCCTGAACGCGAGGTTTCCGAGCACTACGAGGTAGACGATTGGAAGAAGCAGCAGCGGAAACAGGAACGTCATCGTCTCACTGCCAGCGCGCCGGGCGCTGAATCACTCGCCGGCCTTTTTCAGCACACCGTCCCTGATCGACATTCGGTCGAGACTCATCAGCCCGGGCGGAATATCGGACTCACGCGGCACCGCGAGAATCGTCTGACCCAGCCCGCCCTTCTTGAGCAAGGTGAGAATCTTGCTCGCGCGCCGCAAATCCAGCTCGGCGAATGGATCGTCGAGCAGCAGCAGCGGTTCCACGCCGGAATGCTTTCGCAGCGTCGCTGCCTCGAGCATCCGAAGGGCGATGGCCGCCGTCCGCTGCTGTCCCGCCGACCCGAAGAGCCGCAGCTCGTGTCCGTCGAGCGTGATCTCCAGCTCGTCACGGTGCGGCCCGACATGGGTGAGACCGCGCTTCATGTCAAGCGCCCGCTTCTCCGCGAACGCCGCCAGCAGCACGTCGTGTCTCGCCTCCGACTCGGCGAACGGACTCACGTATCTCATCTGCGCCGCGCCGCGCTCGCCGATCGTCGCGCAAAGCATCGTGAACTCCTCCGCATACTCCGCCACCCACGCCGAGCGCTCCTCGATGAGAACGCTCCCGTGCTCGGCGAGCGCGGGCTCCCAGACCGAGACGCGCGAATCGTCCGTGTGGCGTCGTGCGGCATCGCGCAGGGCGGCGTTACGCCGAATGAGATTCGCCCGGTAGTTCTGCAGCGCGTTCAGGTACCTCGTGGATGTCAGCGCCAGCACGAGATCGAGAAACCGCCTCCGCTCGCTCGGCGCCCCGGTCACCAGCTCCAGATCGCGCGGGGAGAACATCACCGAGGGGAGCGCGCCGAACGCCTCGCTGAGCTTCCTCGGCGAGGCGCCGTCCAGCGTCACCTTCTTCCGCTTACTCGCCTTCTCGAACCCAACCGACATCTCGTGAGGCCTCGTCGTCCGGAACTTCGCCGAGATGTGGAAGCCCGCCGCGCCGAATCGAGTCACATCCTGGTCGCGCGCCGCGTGCTCCGGACGGAGAGTCTGAAGGTAGAAGATGCTCTCGAGCAGATTCGTCTTTCCGTGCCCGTTCTCGCCGAGGACGGCGACGCCGGCGGCTGGAAGGTAGAGATCGACTCGCTCGAGGTTGCGAAAGTCGCGGATGAACACCCTCTCCAGCCAGACACGAGGCACATGGGCGTGCGCACGTCCTGGCGTTCGTCTCGGCGCTCCGGACTGTGCGGGAACTCCCGAGGGCGGAGTCTGGGCTTTCACTTCCCCTTGAACGCGGGCGCGCGCTTCTCGAGGAACGCCTTCGTGCCCTCGCGCATGTCGTCGGTCGCGGCGAGAAGCCCGAAATGATTCGCCTCGAGAATGAGTCCCTCGTCGAGCGACATCTCGAGTCCACGATCGACGGCCTCGATGCAGAGCGCCACCGCCAGCGGACCGTTGGCGAGAATGGTCTTCATCATCTCGTGCGCGGCGCCCATCAGCTCACCGGCGGGCACGACTTTGTTGACGAGCCCGATGCGATGCGCTTCAGCGGCGTCGATCATCTCGCCGGTCATCAGCAGCTGCATCGCGCGCCCCTTGCCGACGAGACGTGAGAGCCTCTGGCTCCCGCCAAATCCCGGCAGCAGTCCGAGCTTGCTCTC
>DASTTD010000437.1:0-2292 GCA_035760325.1 Gemmatimonadaceae bacterium | reverse complement strand
GCCTTCCATTGTAGCCCCGGCGAAATCGAGGGTGATGCCGTCGCCCCGAATCGTGATGACGGCGGAATCGGGGGAGGACGAGCCGGGGAGATGATAGGTGCGGGAAGCGACACGTGCGGATTTCGTTATCACGAGCCCGTTCCTGAGCTCGATCTCCGGGAAAACCATCGGGCTCGACGCCCGTTGTAACGGCGTGCAGCTGAGCAGGTTAAGGCCGAGCAGCACCCGAACGGAAAGCCGGGTGGCGCGATTCAATGATGGAACACCGACTCGCCTGCTCCTCATATACGTTGCCCCCGTTCGCCCGTCCATCGGGAATTGAAATAGGAACTACAACTTAGAACTACACAGATGTGAGGTGACAGAGGCACAGCTTCGAGTGGCGAGACATCTGTGGAAGACCGGCTGATAGGTGAGCTAAAAACCGGTTGATGGGTCGGCCAGTAGCTGATGAGCTTCGAGGCCGCACCTCGGACCGTTCATTCTGCAAGGCAAGACTCCTCCTGGTGCCAGATTGCGATGTATCTTGACCGGCTGTACGCGATCAGCGAGAGGTTTGTTGTGAGACGGCTTCCCTCGCGCGCGAAACGCCCGTAAAGAGTCCACCGTAGTTGATGGTTCCAGCGTCAATCGATGGTCAATCCGCCCGTAATCTCAAGAGGAGCAAATGCAGATCACCAAACGCCTTGAATCGCGCCGCGCCTGGCGCGCGGGGCTGAGCGCCACAAGCTGGACACTCGCGCTCGCAATCGCCTTCGCCACGCCGGCGTCGATCACGGCTCAGGCTGGCAGACCCGCGCCGCTGATCGACCGCGAGCTGTTCTTCGGCGACCCGGAGATTTCCGGAGCTCAGATCTCCCCCGACGGCCGCTACATCACCTTCCTCAAGCCGTACAAGGAAACCCGCAACATCTGGGTGAAAGGCGTCAACGAGCCGTGGTCGGCCGCGCGCCTCATCACCAACGACACCAGGCGTCCCGTCACCCAGTATTTCTGGAGCAGGGATGGCAAGTACATCCTGTTCGCCCAGGACCTGCTCGGCGACGAGAACTACAACGTCTACGCCGTGGATCCCGCGGCACGGCCGGCGCCCGGACAGGAAGTTCCGACGGCGCGCAATCTCACCGCCGCCAAGGGTGTGCGGGCGCTGATCTACTCGGTGCCGAGGAACGAGCCGGATGTCATCTACGTCGGCATCAATGAGCGCGACAAGGCGTGGCATGACCTCTACCGCGTCCGCATCTCGACCGGTGAGCGTACGCTGCTGCGCCAGAACACCGAGCGCATCGCCGGCTGGGTGTTCGACAACAAGGGCAATCTGCGTCTCGCGCTGCGCACCACGGACAAGGGCGACACGGAAATCCTCAGCCTCGACCGGAACGGATTCAGTCCGGTCTACACCTGCACGGTATTCGAGACGTGTGGGCCGCGTCGCTTCAGCAGGGATGGGCAGCGCATCTACCTGGTGACGAACAAGGGAAATGCCGATCTCACCCAGCTCATCCTGTTCGATCCGAACACGAAAGCTGAAGAAGTCGTCGAGTCCGATCCGATGAAGCGTGTGGACTTGAGCCGCGCGGTGTTCTCGGACGTCACCGACGAGCTGATCGCCACCGCGTATGAGGACGAGCGCACCCGCTACAACTTCAGGAACAAGAAGTGGGAGTCGGATTACAACTTTCTGAAGAGCAGATTCCCGGGCAAGGAAATCGACGTCGCGTCGACGACCAACGACGAGAACATCTGGATGATCGTGGTCAGCAGCGACACCGAGCCTGGTGAGCGCCACCTCTTCGACCGTAGGAATCGGAAGCTCACCTTCCTGTACCGCGTCTTCGAGAAACTGCCGCGCGAAGCTCTCGCCCCGATGAGGGCAGTCAGCTACAAGGCAGCCGACGGGATGACCATTCCGGCTTTCCTCACCCTGCCGGTGGGCGTCGAGCCGAAAAATCTTCCGGTAGTCGTTTACGTGCACGGCGGTCCGTGGGGCCGCGATTCATGGGGCTACAGCCGGATTCCGCAGTTTCTCGCCAACCGCGGCTATGCCGTGCTGCAACCGAACTTCAGAAGCTCCACCGGTTACGGAAAGAAATTCCTCAATGCCGGCAACAACGAGTGGGGCGAGGACATGCAGCGGGACCTCACCGATGGCGTGAAATGGCTGATCTCGCAGGGCATCGCCGACCCGAAACGCGTCGGAATCATGGGCGGCTCGTACGGCGGATACGCAACTCTCGCCGGTCTCGCCTTCACGCCGGATCTGTACGCGGCGGGCGTGTCGATCGTCGGACC
>DASTTD010000436.1:0-4452 GCA_035760325.1 Gemmatimonadaceae bacterium | reverse complement strand
ACGACGTACTTCTTTGCCGCGTCGATCGTCCGGGCGAAGGGTTCGGTCCAATCAGGCATCACACCCCTCCGCGGCGCCCGCCACGCTGCCTCCATCATCTCGTAGGTCACCCGGCCAAAAAGGAGGGCATCGGCCCGGTTGAGGTTCTCGACCGCATGACGATGCAATTCTTGCAATTCTTCGTCCGGGACGATTGCACGATGATCGCAGCACCCGTCCAATGTGACGTTGATGGAATACCGAAGGGGTCGCATGGCGTGCAGGAGCGCCTGACTCAGACTTCCAGCGGCTCGACGCGAACGGCGGTCCCGTAACACAATACCTCCGTCACGCCTTTCATCAACTCGTTCGCGTCATAGCGGATGCCGATCACTGCGTCGGCCCCCGCCCTATGCGCCTGGACCAACATGGTGTCGAAAGCCTGCTTGCGCGTTCGTTCAGCGAGTTCCGTGAAGAGCGAGATATTGCCGCCAAGCAGCGTCTGCAAGCCGGCGCCGATGGTGCCGAAAACCGATCGGGACCGGACGACGACACCGCGTACCACGCCCAGATTGTCCACAATTCGGAATCCAGGAATGTCGAAGCCCGTCGTCGTCATGTTGGACGGAATGTCTGCCGCCTGCGAATGGACAATAGAAGACATGGTCAGATTACGCAGTGAGAGATGAGGTAATTACGCCTTGCCTGCCGGGTAGGGCAGGCGTGTAACGCCGACGTAGGTACGAATTGAGCTTGCCCCGATTTAGTGGACGCGTAAGTGATAGGAATTATGCTGCCGCCTGCAGTCGTTCTTCGTACGCCGCTGGGCTGACGTAGCCCAGCGTTGAGTGACGCCGCTTCCGGTTGTGCCACGTCTCGATATATCGGAAGATCGCGCGCCGAGCTTCTTCCCGAGTGTGCCAGGTTGTTCTTCATCAGCAGCTCGAGCTCCAGCGTCGCGAAGAAGCTCTCCGCCACCGCGTTGTCGTAACAGTCGCCTTTTCCGCTCATGCTGGCAATCATCCCGTGCGCGGCCAGCTCGGCGCGGCCGAGCACCACATCGGTGATCTTGTGCCCGCCGGGCATCGCGTATACTGCCGACGGCCGGGCGCAGAATAGCATCGCCACGATCGGGATCAGCGCCGCCGTGATCCAAGCGGGCCGACGCCATCTTCCTGGTCCCGGCGCGGGAGGTTCCGTCGCTGCGACTCGCGACAGTTGGCTATCGGCGCGCCCAGGGACAGGTTGCTCATACGGCCAGCGTGGAGCGCTCATCCCCTGATTACGGAGGGTGGTCCACATAGGTGTCAGACCGACCGGGGCGGTGATATCTGAAAAGTGCTTGTCTACTGGACCGCCGACTGAGACTATCGATTGAGATTGAACACGTGACGATAACTTCCTAGGTGGTCCATTTGCGGAACGGTGAACTGCCAGTCCGCAAACCAGCGCTCCATCCGTGACATCATCAGATTGTGTTCGTGAGGAGTTTTTTGCGTTCGACAAGCTCGCGGTTCACAGCCGATGCACGCTTGCCCATGTCCAGAAACTCCCGGATGACGCCGAGCTTGCCTTTTACAGCTGCACCGAACACCCATCGAAGTACCGACGACACCGGGAAGACCTCATAGGGTGAGAGCTCATGCTCCATCACGCGCGCAAGTCTGCGTTTCAATTCCGGATCCCGTGCAACATGCGAGAAGGCGACGCACTGGAGCTCCGCAGGCGGACCGGCTCGGCCTTCATCAGCGCCGAAGAAAAACATCGGAAGGGCGTCCACGTCCCGCTTGCGCCACCACCACTCCAGAGATTCGTCGCTTCCCCGTCGCATCGCAGATGCGAGCCCTCGCGCCTGAAGCAACGCTTCCGTGATCCCATCTCCAACAAGAAAGTCCTTGTGGTGTCCGGCATCGCCGACCAAAGCCCAACCTGGCCCGGCGGCGCGCCGGAAGAAATATCGCTCGCGTGTCGTGCCGCGTATCTTCTCCAACGGTTCGCGACCCTCCACGAGCGGGCAAATGAGAGGATCTGTTGCGAGGTCCGCCTTCAAGGCTGACAGCGGATCGCGCCGCCAGCGGGCGCACTCTTCATTGGTCGGCGCACTGGCGATCAGCAGCTGATCGTGATCCGTGTGAAAAATGAGACGGACGGCACCGCGGTTGTTTGCGATGTACATGTCGAACTGGTAGCGTGGATCGGCGCTCCACAACTCCGGCGCTTCCCAGTAGCTCCAGTACGCCGCACGAGGAGCGTCGTAGGCAAGATACTCTTCGGACTTGACGAGGCTGGCCACAGTCGACCGCCGCCCGTCAGCGCCCACCACCACCCGCGCACGATATTCCTGCTCCGTCCCGTCACGACTCGCACGAACGCCGACCACCCTGCCATTTTGCTCGATCACTGAGGTGACGCGCGCACGGTCGACGAGCTCCGCGCCGGCCTCCATAGCGGCACCCTGAAGCAAGCTGTCGAGGCGCTCCCGGCGGGGACAGTACTCGGCTCGGCCTTCCCGGCACGGGAGGTCGACAAAGACCCCGTTCTTGCCAAGTCGAACGACGCGCATCGGCGGCGCGACTTGTCGAACCTGGTCTCCCACGCCAAGCTCGTCGAGGACATCCACTCCGGGCGGATGGATTGTGTGGGTCGAGATGACTTGGTCGCTGGGAAGCTTGTCCTTGTCGAGAAGCAGGACGGACGCTCCGTCGCGCGCGAGGAAGGTTGCAAGCGATGCGCCCGCGCAACGTGCTCCCACAATGACAACATCATATTGACGTCGGATCACAGGCACCTCCACGGTTCAGGCCTTACCGAGGGAATCCGGCTAGAAAAAATGACTGGGCTGGCCCCCGGTTCTCGCGTGGGTTAGCTCCTCGCGTATCATCTATCTCGGGATGGATGTGCACAAGGAGTCCATCACCATTGCGGTCCTGTCGAGCGAGCCCAGAGGGTGCCCAATGACCTCCCGAAGCTGAAGAAGTGGATGGCGCGGGTGGGATGCCGCCGACCTCGCCCGTCTCTATCGCGTCGGCGAGTTGGTCGCCGTGATTGCGACAACCTTCGACATTGCGATGTTCCTTTCGCAGGGTTAGGCGCGCGGAACCGCGGAGCGGGTACCCTGGCGCAACCGCAGCAGATACACAAGTACCAGGCCGAGAGACGCCCCCAAACCGTTCAGGATGACATCGTTGATGTCTGCAGATCGATAGCTCGAAAGGTACTGAAGGAGTTCGATGCTGATCGAAAGAGCAATCGCGATTTGTATCCCGCGCCAGAAGCGAAGGTGCCTCCAGACCAGAGGGAGCAAGATGCCGAGCGGGAAAAAGAGCAAAAAATTACCCGCTGCGTTCTGCACGCAGAACATTCGGGCGTTCGGAGCCCTGGGCAGGCTCGCGGAAGAACACGTCAACGATGCCAGGTTGGGATGGAGCTCAATCCCAACCGTAGCCTCGGCACGCGACCGCGAACCTCGGTTGGGGGTGAGCGTAAGTGTGGCAAGGCCGAGGAGGTAGACGACGGCGGTGAGGAGCAGGATCTCGCGGCGGGCGGACAGAGGGCGTTCGATAGTCCGGAGGCGGTACAGCCGAAAGACCAACCAACAGGGAAGGGCGATTGCACTGAGGATAAGAAACGGAAAGCCAACCTGGCGGTACAATCCCCTGTACTTGCAGAACTCGAGGTGCCAGGCGCAGAGGCCGGTCCGCGGAGCTTGCGCGAGGAACGCCGCGTTAAGGACCGGGCTCTTGCTCGGCACGACTAAGTGCCCGAGCACCACATTGGTGACCTTGTGCCCGCCGGGCGTCGTGTCTACCGCCCCCAGCCGGGGCGAGAATAGCATCGCCATGATCGGGATCACGAGCATTGCCGTGATCCAAGCGGGCCGACGCCACCTTCCCGGTCCCGGCGCGGGAGCTTCAGTCGCTGCGACTTCTGATGCTGTCATCGGGAAGATGCGTGTAGCCGTCTAACGCCCGTTTTCACCAGCGGCGGTCGACCTCACAGGCGGAATATCGCTCGCGAGACACGGAGCTGTCCACGCGAGAAAGCTGATGCATGCAGCGTCCGACAGGTGCAACGTACGTTAGGCGGCCGGTGGTACGCGGCGCAGTGATCAAGCGATTCCGGCCACTTTCTTGAGACTCTTTACTACTCCATCCGTGTCATGTATCCGGACGTCCAGACGCAAACAGGGACTATGATCAATCTGCAGCCTGCACCCGGAACAGCGGGCTGTTAAGGGCATCCCATAGCAGGTGGAGGTTAGTACGTCCGCTGCCTGCCTGCTGCTCCGCAAACCTGAGTAATCCATCAAGCGCAATGCGATCGAAGAACTGCCCGCCTGCGCCAAAGGCCTACTCCGCGCGCAACTCTTCGATGGGAAGCCCAGCGTCCTTCCAGGCCTGGGTGCCGCCCTTCACGTACGCCACATCTGCAAACCCCATGTCTTTCAATGTTTTGGCGCTTATCGCCGACATC
>DASTTD010000435.1:0-2267 GCA_035760325.1 Gemmatimonadaceae bacterium | reverse complement strand
CCAACAACTACCTTGCCGGACACACGTTTCGGCCCGCAGGAATGACGGGGTCGCTTGCGTGGCGACCAGCTACGACTCAGCTCGTGTGGGTGAACACCACCGACAAGCAGCTCCACAGCTACGACGCGGCGACGAAGGCTGCGACAGTTGTGATGCGAGGCCTGGCGCCCGATCCTGCCTCCGGTGGCCCCACCGTGGGAGCCGTTCGCTTCGATGGTTCAGCGGCGCTGGTCGGTCGGGTCCAAGGAGACACGCGCTGGATTCTGGTCGACCTGAACTCTGGCGCACAGGTGCCGTTCGACATGGGGACGGCCTTTGGGCCGGGCGTCTCGGTGCGGTTGCGGTGAGTCCAAGTTCTTGCCTCGCGCGAGCGCCGACCGTGAGCGTGCCCGGCGCACGAATAGTCAGCGGTTGCGACCAGTCGATATCGCGGCCTGCCCGCCGCACTAAATCCGTCTAACTGTTTCGAGCCCACTAGAGCCCACAGAGACCTGAGAGGCCAGAACGAGGGCGGCGGCTACACGTACTGCGCTTCGCCTCGCCCGAATGACCAGTTCTCCCTGCCGCCTTCTACGAGTCCGATGATCACATCGTCCCGTGGCACACCGGGATGCTCCTCCAGCAGATCCGCAATGCGTCGGTAGAGGGCCTTCTTCACCTCGACGGTGCGCCCGGCGAGGAAGGTCACGAGGATGATGACGATCTCGTCGGTGTGGCGAATGCCGAGGTACTCTGGGCTGTAGACAAGCCCATCGTCGTGCTCCACGATCACATGGAAGAGATCCTTCGCAGGCACGTTCGCCTCCTCGACGAGCGCCTTGTGGACCTGATCCGCGATCGCCCTCCTGAACACCGTTGACTTTCCCCGCTTCAGGTCGATCCGTACAAGTGGCATTTCGACTTTCACCTCGATCACAGCGATGGCGTGCGTGTTCCTAAGCTACTTGACGTATCACGGGTTTGCCTTCGGCGTGCGGCTCATCGAGTGACGTAGCGGGTCGCCGCTGCGGGACGTTGGGCCTGCCCGCCGCCCTGAATTTCGTCCAAGTGTTTCGAGCCCACTTGGCTTAACTCTCCAATGGCCATCGGTAGGTCGCGGGAAATCCGCGTCCTCTTCCTAGTCCGCTTTCCTGACGCGCGTTTCTGGTCGGTCCGGCGCGTCGTTCGTGCTCAACTCGGTGGCTAGGGCGCTTTCCTCGTCCTGATTCCTTTCAAGGAAGAGGTCATGGGTTCGAATCCCATCCGGGCTACCGATCCGCGTCGTTGTTGCGTTTCTCGGGTCGTGATCTCATGGGACGGCTGCCGCGTGACTCCGCGGACCGCCTTTCTGATGTAGAGAAGGCGCCAAGATAGGCGGCTGAGCGCGCGAATATCCTTAGGCGGCCGCACAGAACGGAGGCATGAATGGACATCGCGATCACGACCGAACGCGCTGAGGACAAGGGCTGGATCGCGTTCGCTCCTGAGGTGCGGGCCACGGCGCAGGGTTCGACCGAGGACGAGGCCAAGGCAAACCTTCGGGCGCTCCTCGAGAAGTACCCGGATCTTCTCGACGAGCCACGGGGGGCCGCGGATAGGCGCGTCGAACTGATCAGACTCTGAGCGGAGCGGCGTAGCTGCCATCGCTTCCAGAGCTGAAGTACCGCGAGCTGATCAGCCTCTTGAAGTTCTTCGCCACCGACCTCGTCGGGGAGGGATCTCCGCAGCTGAAGGCCACCAACAGGTCTGGCAAGAAGATCGCGGTGCACTGCCATCCGTCTCAAGGTCTCTGGCCACAGGCGCTCAGTCGTCTCTTCGTGACCTAGAGATCACCCGAGACGAGTTCTGGGAATGGTCGAGCCGGCGGGCGAGGCGCGCGGCGATGTCCTCCTCGCCGTCCATGCGCATCGGGCGAGCATGGCATGGACCTGCGAGCAGCTGAGAGGCTCCCCATGCCGTACGGCTGGGGCGGTGCGTGAGGGCGGACTAACATGGCGCTCGTGGGAATTACCAGGACCCGTCGAGCCTGAGCGGAGCCCCTCCGGGGTAACTCCTAGCTTGGCTCGCCGGTCCCTAAGACTGGTGCGCTTCGCGTAGCCGCCCTTCGGCGTGGGTTCCGCTGACCGCATGGCGCCGTGCCATGCGGTCTTCGTGTGCCCACCACACCGAAGGAGAAGATCCATGGCCAAGCCTCGCGGCTCATCCCTCTGGCGGACCCAGAACTTCCTGCGCTCCCCCGGCGCGATTGCGCCGGTGATGGCCCGGTCCGGGATCGATCATGGCGAGCT
>DASTTD010000434.1:0-10168 GCA_035760325.1 Gemmatimonadaceae bacterium | reverse complement strand
AACCGCACTTTCGGTGGCGTGAACGAGCTTGTCGCCTACGAGATGGCGGCGTCTGCTGCCCTGCGCCGGATCGAGGAAGTATGCGAGCGCCGCGCCGACTCCGGCCGCGCCAACCAACGGGAGAAAATCTCCCCTGGTTTCTGGGGGAGAATCTCCCCTGATTTCGGTTTCCATTTGAGGCCTCCTTCGGGAACTGGCAGTGACAGCTGAGCCTCGAAAAACGTTGCAATTCCTGTGCGGCGCCCGCCTGCTCAGCAAGACGATGCGCTCAGCCGTTCAGCGATTTCGCGCCCGGGTGCGAGCCGCTTTTTTTGCCGCCGCCGACCGGGCCGCGCCGGATCGCTTTCTCGCGCTGGCGCGCGCCTGCCGCGACAGCGCCCGCGGCGTCGCAGCGGACCGTCCCTCCTTCCGTAATGCGCTGCGGACCGCGGTCGAGCGCTTCCTGGAAACCTTTCTCTTTCCTCCACGCGCCGCCCTGGCTGTGTCACGGGCAGCTTGCCGGCGCGTGCTGGCCGATGCGGCGCCCTTTTTCGGCGGCGGAAGCTTCACGCCCGCGCGTCGCGCTTTTGACAACCCGATGGCGATCGCCTGCTTGGTCGATCGCGCGCCGTGCTTGCCTTCGCGCACGTGGTGTATCTCCTCTCGAATGAATTCGCCCGCCTGTGTGGAGGGCGCCTTTCCCTCGCGCGCGTCTTCTTTCGCCCGCTCGATGGTCTCCGTTTCCGGCACGCATCCCCCTGATCGTTGGCTGTGGAGGCGACGCCGCATGTCGTGGACCAGGTGGCGTGTCCTTTGCTGCCTACCGTGGGAATGGTTACCCTGTCTGAGCGGAGGCGCGAGAGATGCGCCGGAAACTGAGCAGTAATTCCAGAACAACCGTTGAAGCCGCGTCATTGCGACGGGCCGCACGGCCGCTCGCATCCGCCGCGGATCTCGATCCACTCATCGAAGCCATCGGCGACGCGCGCTTCGTCCTGCTGGGCGAAGCGACCCATGGCACGTCAGAGTTCTATACCTGGCGAACCGAGATCTCGAAGCGCCTCATCGAGGACAAGGAGTTCAGGTTCATCGCCGTCGAGGGCGACTGGCCGGACTGCTATCAGGTAAACCGCTACATCAAAGCGCTGACGGACTCGGGCGGCGGCGCCGAGGAAGTGCTGCATGCGTTCGCGCGCTGGCCGACGTGGATGTGGGCGAATCGTGAAGTCGTCGACCTGGTGGAATGGCTTCGCTCGCACAATCAGACGACGCCGGAGGGAGAGCGAGTCGGATTCTACGGGCTCGACGTCTACTCGCTGTGGGAGTCGATGGCGGCGGTCGTCGAGTACCTCGACCGCGTCGATCCCGCCGCCGCCAGGGCCGCTCGGCGCGCCTACGGCTGCTTCGATCCGTACTACGACGATGCGCAGGCTTACGCTCGAGCGACAGCGATGGTACCCACGTCGTGTGAAGACGAAGTCGTGACCATGCTTCACACCCTGCGCGGGCGAGCCGCTGCGTTCCCCGCCGATGGGCGTGACACTTACTTCAACGCCGAGCAGAACGCTCTCACCGCCCTGAACGCCGAGCGTTACTACAGGGCCATGGTGCGCGGCGGTCCGAGCTCATGGAACGTCCGTGACAATCACATGGTGGACACGCTCGACCGTCTCGTCTCGCATCACGGAGAGCGGTCAAAGGCGATTGTCTGGGAGCACAACACTCACATCGGCGATGCGCGCTTCACCGATATGGCGCGGCACGGAATGGCGAACGTCGGGCAGCTGGTCCGCGAAGAGCACGGAGAACATCCCGGAGAAGACGACGGCGTGATGCTGGTGGGTTTCGGCACTCATCGCGGAACGGTCATCGCGGGCGAAGAGTGGGGCGAACCCATGCAGCGACTGCCACTACCCCCGGCGCGAGCCGGGAGCTGGGAGGATTTACTCCATCACTCACTCGATGGGGAGAATGCGCTGCTCATCTTCGACGGGAGCGCCGACGGAGGAATAGCCGGCCTCGATCGCGCCGTCGACCACCGCGCTGTCGGCGTCGTCTATGATCCCCGCGCCGAGCGTTGGGGAAATTACGTTCCCACCATCGTTCCCCGGCGCTACGACGCCTTTCTGTACATCGATCAGACGCGCGCGGTCGATCCGCTGCACATGCCGGCGATCGTCGGAGCCGACGTGCCTGAGACTTTTCCGAGCGGCATGTAGGCGCGGAGAGAGGAGACGCCGTGAACTCACCATTTCGCGATCGAAGGGACGCGGGGCAACAGCTGGCGACGCAGCTTCGCAGGTACGCCGGCCGTACCGACGTCATCGTGCTTGCTCTTCCCCGTGGCGGAGTGCCGGTCGGGTTCGAGGTCGCTGTCGCGCTCGACGCCCCGCTCGACGTGTTCGTGGTGCGTAAGCTGGGCCTTCCCTGGCACGATGAGCTGGCGATCGGCGCTCTCGCCAGCGGTGGCGTGATGTATCTCGACCGCGACCTTATCAGACTGGCCGGAGTGAGCGACGACGAGGTCGCCAGGATCGCCGCGATGGAGAAGCTCGAGCTCGACCGGCGCGAGCGGTCATACCGCGGCGCCAGGTCGTTCCCCAGCGTCGACGGACGGACCGCGATTCTCGTCGACGATGGCCTGGCGACGGGGTCGACCATGCGCGCCGCCGTCAGCGCTCTACGGGAAGAAGGGCCGGCTCGCATCGTCGTGGCGGTCCCCGTCGCGTCTCCGGAGACGTGTGAGGCCTTTCGCGACATTGCCGACGACGTGGTATGTGCCGTCACCCCGGAACGATTCTACGCCGTGGGGCGCTGGTACCGGGATTTTTCACAGACGAGCGATGAAGAAGTCCACGATCTGCTCGAGCAGGCTCGCGCCGGGCGCGAGCATCAGCTCGCAGGTTGACATCATGAGGTCGGCAATTTCGCGGGGTGAACAATGATACTGTCCTACGACGATTCCGCCCTCGAGCGGACTGTCTCCATTCCGGCGGGCGGAGTAATGCTCGAGGGAACGCTCGGAGTTCCCAATGGAGCGCACGCGATCATCCTCTTCGCGCACGGAAGCGGCAGCAGCCGGTTCAGCAGCAGAAATCGCTTCGTTGCCCGCGCGCTCCGCGAGAGACTGCTTGGAACTCTTCTCCTCGATCTGCTCTCTCCCGAGGAGGAACAGCTGGACGGGATCACGCGGCAGCATCGATTCGACATCGCGATGCTCGCCGATCGCCTCGTCGCCGCTACCGATTGGCTCGCGAAACAGTCAGATACTGGTGGACTAGCGGTCGGCCTGTTCGGAGCAAGCACCGGCGGAGGCGCAGCGCTGGTTGCGGCTGCAGAACGTCCGGACCGGATTGGAGCCGTCGTCTCGCGCGGAGGACGGCCGGATCTTGCGGATCACGCGCTCGCATCGGTAACCGCTCCGACGCTGCTCCTGGTCGGGGAACGGGACGACGTAGTGATCGATCTCAACCAGCGCGCGAGAAGCCGGATGCGCGCTGAAACACGGCTCGAGATCGTTCCAGGGGCAACGCATTTGTTCGAGGAGCGCGGTGCCCTCGAGCGCGTCGCCAGTCTGGCGGGAGACTGGTTCGAGAACCATCTCGCTCGAGCCGTGTCAGGATCTCACTGACGGAACCACCGTATCAACGAAGGCGACAGTGAGAAGCAGATCATCGTGAACGTCACGCCCGCGGCGATCCACAGCGAGCGGACCTGCGCCGCACCCGTCTCCCCGAGTCCGCTCGCGATCTCGGCACCGATATAAGTGTACGCAATTACGCTCGGCAGGATTCCAACCGCGGTAGCGAACAGCAGCACCCTGAGCGAAACACCTGCCAGCCCGGCTACGTAGTCGAGCACCGCGAACGGCGCGATGGGGAGGACCCGCAGACGCAGCAGTGTCAGGAAGTCAGCTCGCTTCTGCACTCGCCCAAGCAGATGGTGGCGGCCGAGGAACCGGCGCACCGGGCGCTGTCCGATGGACCGCGCCAGGGCGTACGCCGTCAGCGTGGCGACCATCTCCGCGGTCCAGGCGAGTGCAAACCCTCGAGCAGCGCCGAAAAGTGCTCCACCCACGACCGACAACGGCGTCGTAGGAAGTCCCACCGTGGCCGCGAGTACGTAGAAGGTTACGAAAAGCGGTGCAGCCCAGGCCGTCTCTCTTCCTTGCCGGAGCACGGCTACCACTCGCTCGCGTTCGCCCAGCTCGAAGTACCCGAGCTGCCAGGCGATCACTAGGGAGACTGCCACTATTACTGGCAGTATCGAGAGTCGCAGAGCCGTAAGTACCCGGCTCACTCGCGTCGAGGCTATCGCATCCCGAACATGCCGGGCATCGACGGCATTCCCTGACGCCCGCCAGCCGACATTTTCTTCATCATCTTCTGCATTTCGCGGAACTGGTCGAGCAGCCGGTTCACGTCGCTGATCGGGCGGCCACAGCCCCTGGCGATGCGGGCGCGGCGGGACCCGTTGATGATTCCGGGGTTCTTCCGCTCTTCGGGCGTCATCGACAGGACTATCGCCTCGACGTGCTTCATGCGCCTGGGATCCGCCTTCATCTGCTTCAGCGCCTTCGTGTTCACGCCCGGAAGCATCTTCAGCAGGCCCTCGAGCGGGCCCATCTTCTGGATCTGCCGCATGCTGTTCAGGAAATCGTTCAGATCCATTCCTTCCTTGCGGACCTTCTTTTCCAGACGGCGCGCTTCGGCTTCGTCGAACGTCGCCTGGGCCTTCTCGACCAGACTGACGACGTCGCCCATCTGAAGGATCCGCCCCGCCATCCGCTCGGGGTGAAATTCCTCGAGCGCGTCGGGCTTCTCGCCGACACCGATGTACTTGATCGGCTTCTTCGTAACGCCATAGATGGAAAGCGCCGCTCCCCCCCGCGCGTCGCCGTCCATCTTCGTGAGGATCACGCCGGTGATGTCGAGCGCGCCGTCGAAGCCCTGCGCGATGCGGACGGCGTCCTGGCCGGTCATACCGTCCGCGACGAGCATGATCTCGCTCGGTCGCAGCGCATCCTTCAGCCGTGACAGCTCCTGCATCATCGCGTCGTCGATCTGGAGGCGACCGGCGGTGTCGATGATGACGACGCGATCGCGCTGCCTCAGCGCTTCGGCCACACCGGCGCGGGCGATCCGCACCACGTCCTGAGTCGTTCGGTCGGCATAGACCGGAATGGAGAGCTCGCGCCCGAGAGTCTCCAGCTGGTCGATCGCGGCCGGCCGGTACACGTCGCAGGCCACCAGGCGTGCGGTCCGTCCCTCACCTTTCAGCCTGAGGGCGAGCTTGGCGGCGGTCGTGGTTTTTCCCGACCCCTGCAAGCCAACCATCATCACCACCGACGGCGGAACGGTACTGAGCTTCAGGCCTTCCTTGCGCTCGCCGAGCATCGCGGCGAGCTCCTCGTGCACGACCTTTACCAGCTGCTGCCCCGGCGAGACGGTGCTGAGGGTGGAGATGTCCTTTGCCTTCTTCTCGACGCGCTCGAGGAACTCGCGCGTGAGCTGGAAGTTGACGTCTGCTTCCAGCAGCACCCGCCGTACTTCGCGCAGGCCTTCCTTGATGTCGCTTTCGCTCAGAAGTCCGCGCCCGCGCAGGCGGGCAAACGTCGCTTCGAGCTTTTCGCTCAGGTCCTCGAACATAGCCTTGAAAGATAGACGCGATTAACTTCCGAAACAACAGAACAGACACGTCCCACGAGAGGAACCGGATGTCGCCTGCCCAGCGGAAAGATGACATACTCCACGCCGAGCTACCGGCAACGCTGCCGCTCATGGCGCTGCGCTCGACCATTGTCTATCCCCTCGGCACCATCGCCGTGCAAATGGGCGCGCCGGAGAACCTGTCGCTTCTACGGGCGAATGAGCAGTCGGGGCTGATCGTCGGACTCGTCGTCGCCACCGGCGACCACGACGACGTGCTGGACCCCGAGCGGTTCGTCGGCCGGGTCGGCGTCGCCGCGCGCGTACATGAGCGCATAAACCTCCCCGGCGAAACCGTTCAGATCACCCTGCAGGGCCTCAGGCGTCTCATCGTCGAGGGAGTGGCGCAGACCGAGCCATATCCGATCGTCCGGATCAGGCCCGCGAAGGAGATCGCGCCGGACCCGAACGAGGTCGATGATCTCATCTCGAGAATCGTCATCGGAGCGGAAACGCTGGCCGAGCTGATCGACCGGATCCCCGACGAAGTGCCCGCGATTCTGAAGATGAACATCTCCGATCCGGGGCGTTTTGCCGACCTCGCCGCGACCAACCTGAACTTCAAGGTCTCCGACAAGGACGAGATCCTGCAGCGCCTCAACATCGGTCAGCGGCTCAAGTTCCTGCTCGGCCGCGTCGAGCGCGAAGTCGGCCGCGCCCGCGTCGCGGAGGACGTGAAGAGACAGACCGAGATCAAGATCGAGCAGCACCAGCGCGAGTTCTACCTCCGCCAGCAGCTCCGCGCGATTCAGTCGGAGCTCGGCGAGGGCGATCCGGGGGACAAGGAAGCGATCGAGATCCTGAAGAAGCTCGAGGAGGCGGGCCTTCCCGAGAAGGCCGCGCAGGAAGGCCGGCGTGAGGTCGAGAGGATGAGACAGCTCTCACCCGCGTCCAGCGAGTACCAGGTGATTCGGACCTATCTCGACTGGATGGTCACGTTGCCGTGGGCCAAGAAATCCGACGGCGAAGCGATCGAGCTGAAAAAAGTGGAGGAGCTCCTCGACAGCAGGCATTACGGACTCAAGGAAGCAAAGGAACGAATCACTGAATATCTCGCCGTGCGGAAGCTGCGCGGCGGCGATCCTCATGGGCCGATCCTCTGCTTCGTCGGGCCGCCTGGAACCGGCAAGACGTCTCTCGGGGAAGCAATCGCCACATCGATCGGGCGCGCGTTCTACCGCATCTCCGTCGGCGGCGTACGCGACGAAGCCGAGATCCGGGGCCACCGCCGTACCTACGTAGGCGCAATGCCGGGTCTCATACTTCAGTCGCTCCGCCGCGTACAGGTGAGGGACGCGGTGCTCATGATCGACGAGATCGACAAGATGACCTCCGGTGGCCCTTCCGGCGATCCTACAGCGGCGATGCTCGAGGTCCTCGATCCATCGCAGAACAGCAATTTCGTCGACCACTATCTGAATCTTCCGTTCGATCTGTCAGGCATCCTGTTCATCTGCACCGCGAACAACCTGTTCGACATCCCGGCGCCGCTTCGCGACAGAATGGAAGTCATCCGCGTGCTTGGATACACCGTGGAGGAGAAGGTGGAAATCGCGTGGCGTTATCTGCTGCCGCGGCTGCTCGAGGATCACGGCATCACCGACAAGGACATCCAGTTCACCGACGAAGTGCTCGGCTTCATCTCCAACCGCTACTCGCGCGAAGCCGGACTGCGCAACTTCGAGCGGAACATTGCGGCACTGATGCGGAAGCGCGCGCGCAAGAAGGCGGACGGCGAAGAGGGGGCTTGGATCGTCGACAATCCGATGGTGATCGAGCACCTGGGTAACCCCACCTACACACTGGAGGACGCGGAGCAGGAGCCCGAGATCGGCGCCGTCACCGGCATGGCGTGGACGACGACGGGTGGCGACCTCATGGTGATCGAAGCGCTGAGAATGCCCGGCTCCGGACGTCTCACCGTCACCGGACAGCTTGGCGACGTCATGCGGGAATCCGTCGACGCCGCCTATTCCTACGTTCGCTCACGCGCGAAAACGCTCGGCGTCGACGAGACCGAGTTCAAGGAATCGGATCTGCACGTGCACTTCCCGGCCGGAGCGATCCC
Source organism: Gemmatimonadaceae bacterium (assembly GCA_035760325.1). Classification (GTDB taxonomy): domain Bacteria; phylum Gemmatimonadota; class Gemmatimonadetes; order Gemmatimonadales; family Gemmatimonadaceae; genus UBA4720. The sequence goes on along the minus strand of DASTTD010000434.1, from coordinate 2,413 downwards.
GAAGGATGGACCGAGCGCCGGTGCGGCTGTCACTCTGGCGATTGCCAGCGTCCTGAGCAGGCGCCCTGTCAGGCGCGACATTGCCCTTACCGGCGAGATGACCCTGCGCGGCCGCGTTCTGGAGATCGGAGGAGTGAAGGAGAAGGTGATGGCCGCCTACCGCGCCGGGCTCCGGCAGGTGATTCTCCCCAAGACCAACGAGAAGGATCTGCGCGGAATTCCCGACGAGGTCGTGACGAGCATGACCTTCACGTTCGTGTCGACGATGGACGACATCATCCACCTCGCGCTCTTGCCGCGCGGGCCGAGCGCCGTCGCCGACGCCGCCGAGCCGCACGGCGATGTTCCCCCCAAGAACGCCGTCAGCGACGCGGCGAGCGCTTCGATCAACCGGGCGATCGCGGAAGGCGCAGTCATCCAGTAGGTGGCCGTCTCCAGCACGTGGGTCCAGTTCGGCATCCAGGTCGCGGTCGGGACCGTTGCCGGAGGAGTGACCAACACCATCGCGGTCTGGATGCTCTTCAATCCGAAGGAGCCGCGCCTCGGATTCCAGGGAGCGATACCGAAGAATCAGGCGCGCCTGGCGAAGAGTCTCGGCCGCACGGTGGGAGAGCGGCTGCTGACGCCGGGAGATCTTCAGAGCGAGCTCGGTCGTCCCGAGTTCCGCGCCGCGTTTCAGGCCCGGCTCGAGGATGTGATCACCACGATCCTCACCTCGCGCGAGCCTTTGATCGACAAGGTTCCGCCGCCGGTGGTGAACGCCCTCGAGGGGGCGATGACCGCGTATCTGCCGGTCGCGATGACGAAGCTCGGGGCCTTCCTCGGCCAGCCAGCGACGCGGGTGAAAGTACGCAATGCACTGCACGGCATGTTCAACCGGTTCGTCGAGGACATGCGGTTCCACGAGCGGATCTTCGCCAAGCTGATGATGACGGAGCAGAAGTTCGACACGGCGTTGGACGCCATCGAGCGCGATGGAGTCGAGCAGGTGGTCGGACTGCTCGAAGAACCCGAGGTTCGGGACGAGATCTCGAAGGCCATCCACGACGCCATCCTGACCTATCTTCAGAAGCCGATATCGGACATCCTCGGCGATGCCGAGGCCAAGAAGGATCCGAACGCGCCGAAGCGCCTCGCCGCATCGGCGGCGCCCGTGATCTGGGACTGGATCGACGAGCAGATACCGGAGCTGGTGAAAAAGCTCGATGTGCAGTCGATGGTCGAGCGGAAGGTGATGGCGTTCAGCGTCGAGCGGGTGGAGGAGATCCTGCGCATGGTGATCGACAAGGAGCTCAGGATGATCATCATCTCCGGGTACATACTTGGAGCGCTGGTCGGGGCGCTGTCGTTCGGCCTCCAGTCCATGCTCCGGTCCTGAGGACGGCGTGACCCCGGAGCTGGGCGTCATCGAAGGCTTCTACGGGAAGCCGTGGAGCTGGGAGGAGCGCGAGGAGACGATTCGTTTCCTCGCGCCGCACGGGTTTGGCTTCTACATCTACGCGCCGAAGGCGGACCCGTACCTGCGGCGAAAATGGCAGGAGGATCATCCGGCTGGGATCGCCGGCCACCTGAGAGCACTGTCGCGCGCGTGCAGAAACGCCAGCGTCCGTTTCGGAGCGGGAATCAGCCCGTTCGAGGCTTACGATTTCAATGACGCCGCTCAGCGCGCGCTGGCGCGCAAGCTTTCGTTCCTCGATGAGGTTGGAGTCGACGATCTCGCGATCCTGTTCGACGACATGCGGGGCGACGTCCCCGATCTCGCGAAGCTGCAGGTGGCGATGGTGCACTGGGCGCTGGAGCGGACGAAGGCAACCAGAGTCATCATGTGTCCCAGCTACTACTCGGATGATCCCATCCTCGACCGGGTTTTTGGGGCGCGGCCGCAACGCTACCTCGAAGATCTGGGCGCGAATCTCGACCCGAAGGTCGAGATCTTCTGGACCGGAGAGGAGGTGATCTCGCGCCAGTTCTCGGATGGACATCTGCGGCGGGTCGGCGAGCAGCTTCGACGGAAGCCTTTCCTGTGGGACAATTATCCCGTGAACGATGGCCACCGGATGTCACAGTACCTGCACCTGCGTGGATTCACCGGCAGGCCGGCGATGCTAGCCGAAGCAACCAGCGGACACGCGATCAACCCCTCGCTCCAGCCGACGCTGTTTCGCATTCCGGCTCTTACGCTGGCGGATAGCTACCGGCTCGGGGCCGACTACTCCTACGGAGAATCCTTTCGAAAGGCGGCGGTTGACGTTCTGGGGGAAGAGCTCGGCGCGCGGGTTCGGGAAGATCTGCTCACGCTGCAGGATGTCGGGCTCGATCGGCTGGGCGACAAGGAAAAGGTGCTGCGCGAGCGGTACTCGAAAGTTGATCACGCTGGCGCGCGGGAGATCATTGCCTGGCTTGACGGAGGGTA
>DASTTD010000433.1:0-3905 GCA_035760325.1 Gemmatimonadaceae bacterium | reverse complement strand
TGACGAGCAGAAGCCTACCGGCGGGATCCAGCACGATCGTGGGCGACATTGCGCTCAGTGCGCGCTTCCCCGGCGCAATCGCGTTGACCTCGCCCTGCACGAGGCCGTAGAGATTCGCGGCACCGGGCTGAGACGCAAAGTCATCCATCGTGTTGTTGAGAAAAAACCCCGCGCCCGACACGAACACCCCCGATCCGAACAGATCGTTGATCGTGGTGGTATTCGCCACCGCATTGCCCGACGCATCGGCCACGGAGTAATGGCTCGTCTCGCTGCCCTCGCGCATCCGTCTGGTCGCCTGCGGTGTCGGCGTTGCGCGATCCCTCGCAATGTCTCGCGCGAGACGGGCGGCGTACCGCTTGCTCGTGAGCGTCGCGACGGGGGGATCGCCGAAATCCGGATCCCCGAGCTTCGCGTTGCGATCGATGAACGCCCGCTGAAACGCCGACGCGACAGCGTGAACCCGCGCGGCGGATCCGAACGGGGCCGGCGGGCCGAGCGCTTCCAGAATGTTGAGCGCCCGGACCATCGTCGTTCCGCCCGAAGACGAAGGGGGCATCCCGATCAGCATGTGCCGGCGATAACTGGAAGTTACCGGCTGGCGCCACACCGGTCTGTACGCGGCGAGATCCGCGTGCGTGATCAAGCCGCCGCCCCGCTTCATCTGCGCGACGATGGAGTCGGCGATGCTTCCCGTGTAGAAGGCGGCGGGACCATCCGCGGCGATCAGCCGCAGCGTCCGCGCCAGCGCGGGCTGCGAGAGGCGTGATCCCTCCCGGGGCGCCTGACCTCCGGGAAAGAACACCGGCTTTCCATCGAAGTCCTCGATGCGGTACCTCTCGCCCGCGATGGAAGCGGCCAGGCCGCGGTCGACGATGAGACCATCAGCGAGCCGAATGGCGGGCTCGAGCACGTCCGCCAGCGGCAGCGTCCCGTATCGTCTCAGTGCCTCGGCAAGTCCCGCCACCGCGGCCGGAACCCCGGATGCCAATGGCCCGATGAGACTCGCCCCGGTGAGCTTTCCGCCAGGCCCGACGAACATGTTGCGCGAGGCGGCCGCCGGTGCCGTCTCCCGGTAATCGAGCGCCGCCGTGCGTCCATCGGCCATGCGGATCACCATGTATCCACCGCCGCCGAGGTTGCCCGCCTCGGGATAGGCGACCGCCAGGGCAAATCCGACCGCAACTGCCGCGTCTACCGCGTTACCGCCGCGCCTGAGGATCTCCACTCCCGCTTCCGCCGCCATCCGGCTGCTGCTCGCGACCATCGCGTTCGGTGCAAACGTCGCGCGGCTGCCGGCCGGATAATTCCAGGCGGCAGGAAATTTCGCGGGAAGTCGTTCCGGGATCGCCGGCGCCTCGCTGCCGCGCAGCTGGCCTGGCGATTCGGGCGGTGCGCACGCGGCAAGGGCCGCGGCGAAAAGAAGCTTCTTCACGAAGCTAGCGCCGCCTCGTCTGCGCTCCGAACCCGTATCGCACCGAGAAGCGCAGGTTGCGCACGGTGTTGGTATTGCTCACTCCGTTCGCGAGACCACTCTTCTCGTGAAGCGCGATACCGTAGTCCTGCACGAGGTTGATCTGAGTGTTGTTCCCGAGTCCGTAACCAAACCCGTAGCCGAACGAAAAAATCGGATCGATGTTCCCGCCAGCCGGCGCGAGCTCCGCTCCATCGGAGTCGCGCTTGAGATTGGTGTACTGGGCAATGCCGCCGCTGGCCTCGATCACCTGATGAAAACCGGGCCCGCCGCCCGCGTGGAAAATCGCGGAAACGGTGATCATGTCGAGGTGTGCTTCGCAGCTACCGCACGTCGCTCCCTCCGACGGCGCCAGAATAACCGACGACGAGTAGATGAAGGGAACCCGGACGTACGTGCCGACGACTCCGAACGAAGACTGGTTGGCGATCGCCTTTTCCAGTGACGCACGGTACTGAAAGTTGGTCGAGCTGCCGAAGTCCCAGGTGCTGCTGGTGCGCCCATCGTTCACGCCGTTGGCCGTGAAAAACCCGAGACCACCGGTGAGCCATGCCGAAGGCTCGCCGGTGCGATAAACCTGTCCCCGCCGCTGCGCCGACAAGGATTCCGCGCACGCCATGATCATGATGAATCCCATCGCGATACGTCTCATGCGGTCACTCCAAGTTGTCTTGCCATTCGCGCGAAGCGTCCGGTAAGTTACGACCGTGACGCACCGCTCGGCAGCTCGTTGATGGATCCCAGGGAGACGGAGCGGCGCAACCCGCGTACCGCTTCGATCGATCTCGCCTCACCGCTTGAGATCGTAGACCTCATAAACGCCGAAGACCGCCGTGTTCCCGATGCCGTCGCGACGCAACGGGAGCAGATTGCCCGCGCCATCGAGCTGACGGAGGCCGCTTTTCGCGCGGGCGGGCGCCTCCTGTACATTGGCGCGGGGACTTCCGGCCGTCTGGGCGTGCTCGATGCCAGTGAAATCCCGCCCACTTTCGGAGCCGATCCCTCAATGGTGCAGGGAATCATCGCGGGCGGACTCCCGGCACTCACGCGCGCGCAGGAAGGCGCCGAGGATGTCGTCCAGAACGGCGCGCTGGCGATGGACGAGCACAACGTCGGGAGCAACGATTTCGTCATCGGAATCGCCGCATCAGGAACCACGCCGTATGTTCGCGCCGGACTCGAGCGTGCGGCGGCTCTGGGCGCGCGCACCGCTATCGTCGCCTCTTCTCCACCACCGGCTGACCTCGTCGCGATCGTGGACGTCACCATACTCCCCATCGTCGGCGCCGAGGTCGTCACTGGATCGACGCGCATGAAGGCGGGAACCGCTACCAAGCTGGTTCTGAACACCATCACCACGGGCGCGATGATCAGGCTCGGCAAGACGTACGGGAACCTGATGGTTGATCTCCGCGCGACGAACAACAAGCTCGTCGACCGCAGCCGCCGCATCGTGATGGAAGTCTGCGGAGTTTCGAAGGACGAGGCGACCAGGCTGCTTCAGGCCGCCGGCAAGAGCGTCAAGCTCGCGATCGTCATGCACAAGAAGGGAATCTCGCGGGAAGACGCGGAGAAGCTCCTCGCCGCGAACGGTGGCGTGATCAGGCGGGTAACCGGGGACCCGCCTCCGCCGATCAAAGAGCAATAGGTGCCGTCCGGCGTCGTCGTCGGACTCATGTCCGGAACCTCGCTCGACGGCATCAGTGCCGCGGTAGCGCGTTTCCGCTCCGAGGGGGATTCCACTTCCGCACTGGACGTAGACCTGCTCGCATTCACCTCGCGGTCCTACAGCAACGCGCAGCGTGACAGACTGGCGGCGGCGCTCGCGGGCGGCACACCCGCTGAATACTGCCGGCTCAATTTCGACCTTGGCGTCTGGCTGGCCGAAGCGGCCATCGAGGTTATCGCCGATGCGGGAGTGGCACGAGCCGACATCATGGCGATCGCATCCCACGGCCAGACCATCTGGCACGAGCCCGGCCACTCGACGTGGCAAACGGGCGAGGCGGCGGTGATCGCCGAGCGGCTGGGAATCGATGTGGTCAGCGACTTTCGGGTTCGTGACGTTGCGGCCGGGGGTCAGGGAGCTCCGCTCGTTCCGATCGCGGATGCGATGCTGTTTTCGTCCCCGTCGGAGTGGCGCGGCCTGCAGAACCTCGGCGGTATCGGAAACGTGACTGTCGTCGCACCGAAGGGCCAGCTGGACGCTGTGCGCGCGTTCGATACCGGCCCGGGGATGGCGGTGATCGACGGTGTGACGCGGACGTTGCGCCCCGATCTTCCGTTCGACATCGATGGCGCGCTCGCCCGGGCCGGACGCCCGAACATGGCCGTCGTTGGCGAGCTGATGACTGCGCCGTACTTCTCCTCACCGCCGCCGAAATCCACGGGGCGCGAGCTGTTCGACCGTGCTTACGTCGAGAATCTCATC
>DASTTD010000432.1:0-2217 GCA_035760325.1 Gemmatimonadaceae bacterium | reverse complement strand
CTGGACATCAGCGCTTCGCTCAAGGCGGCGCGCTTCATCCGCTTCTGCGATGCCTTCAACATTCCGATCGTCACGTTCGAGGATGTCCCCGGCTTTCTTCCCGGTGTCACGCAGGAGCACGGCGGAATCATCAAGCACGGCGCGAAGCTGCTGTATGCATACTGCGAGGCAACCGTCCCGAAGCTGACCGTCATCACGAGGAAAGCATACGGCGGAGCGTACGACGTCATGAGCTCGAAGCACATCCGCGGCGACTTCAACGTCGCGTGGCCGACGGCCGAGATCGCGGTAATGGGACCAAAGGGCGCGGTCGAGATTCTTTTTCGCAGGGAAATCTCCGACAGCGAAGATCCGGCCGGGGCAACGGAAGCGAAGATCCAGGAGTATCGGGAGAAGTTCGCGCATCCGTACATCGCCGCGGCCCACGGGTATCTGGACGACATCATCGATCCGCGCGACACGCGTCCGGCGCTGATCGACGCCCTCGAGAGCCTGCAAAACAAGCGGGACAGGAACCCGCCGAAGAAGCACGGCAACATCCCTCTCTGACGGCGCGGAAGTAGCGCTGATCGAACGCCAGCCATGTTCTCGAAAATTCTGATCGCGAACCGCGGCGAGATCGCCGTCAGGGTCATTCGCGCCTGCCACGAGATGGGCGTGAGTACGGTCGCGGTCTACAGCGAGGCTGATGCGCGCTCCCCGCACGTGCGCGAAGCGGATGAAGCCGTCGAGATCGGTCCTGCGCCGTCGAGCGAGAGCTATTTGCGCATCGACAGGATTCTCGAAGCCGCGCACTCGACGGGCGCCGAAGCCATTCATCCCGGCTACGGGTTTCTGTCCGAGCGCGAAGCCTTCGCGCGCGCGGTGCGAGACGCGGGACTGACCTGGATCGGACCGCCCGCGGAGGCCATCGCCGCGATGGGAAGCAAGACGGCCGCGCGGACTCTCGCCGTCGCGGCTGGAGTCCCGGTCGTACCAGGAACCACTGAATCGGTCGCCGACGCCGCCGAGGCGGCCGTACTGGCGGAGAAATTCGGCTACCCGGTGCTCCTCAAGGCGGCGGCGGGCGGAGGCGGCAAGGGGATGCGCGTCGTGTCCGGCGCCGGCGAGCTTGCGGGCGCGCTCGACGCAGCGCGCCGCGAAGCGAAGAGCGCGTTCGGCGACGATGCCGTTTACCTCGAGAAGTTCATAACCGCGCCGCGGCACGTCGAAATCCAGATTCTCGCCGACGCCCACGGGACGACGCTGTCGCTCGGCGAGCGGGAGTGCTCGGTGCAGCGCCGCCACCAGAAAATGATCGAGGAGTCGCCGAGCGTGGCGGTCGATGCGGGCCTGAGAAGGGAAATGGGAGAGACCGCCGTCCGCGCCGCCCGCGCCGCCGGATATTTGAACGCCGGCACCTGCGAGTTTCTCCTCGACGCTTCAGGGAACTTCTACTTCCTGGAGATGAACACGAGGCTCCAGGTGGAGCATCCGGTCACCGAGCTCGTCACCGGAATCGATCTCGTGCAGTGGCAGCTCCGCATCGCATCGGGAGAGCGGCTGCCGTTTCGCCAGGAAGACATCTCGCCTCGCGGGTGGGCGATGGAGTGTCGGATCACGAGCGAGGATGCGCTGAATGGATTCCTTCCGTCCACCGGGAGGATCACGCACCTCCATCTTCCGAGTGGGCCCGGGGTGCGGTGGGATGGAGGCATCGAGTCCGGGAGTGAAATCGGTCTTTACTATGACCCGATGCTGGCGAAGCTGATCGTGTGGGGAGCGGACCGCGATCAGGCCGTGCGCCGGATGCGCCGTGCACTCGTCGATCTGACCATCCTCGGCGTTGAAACATCCCGCGACTTCCACGTCCGTGTGATGGACGATCCGGAGTTTCAGCGGGGGGACATAGACATCCAGTGGCTGGAGCGCCGGCTGCCTGATCTCCTCGCGCGCGGCCCCAATGCGGAATCGGCGCGTGTCGCGGCGATCGCGGCGGCGATGCTGGCTGAGCGCGACAGAAATGCACGGGCCGTCTCGACGACGAGCGCAGGGGCGACCGCGCCCATCGGACAAATACCGGCTCCCGCGATCGATGCGTGGAAGCAGGCTGCACGTGCCGACGGGCTGCGGGACTGATGCCCAGTGTCAGCGTGCAGATCGACTCGATTGCGGCCGGCGGCGACGGAGTGGGCAGGACGGATGGCCTCGTCGTCTTCGTCCCCCGCTCGGCGCCCG
>DASTTD010000431.1:0-2423 GCA_035760325.1 Gemmatimonadaceae bacterium | reverse complement strand
TCGAGTTCCGGACGAGAAGCGCGGTTTTCTCGGCGGTCGTGTTCGCGCTGCTCGGGGTCGTGATTTTCTATTACGCCTGGGACCCGACCGCCGTAGCGGCGATCGACCTCGCACCCGGCGTCCTCTGGGTCATCTTCACTTTCTCCGGGATTCTCGGTCTCAACAGGTCGTTCGCGGTGGAATCCGCCGACCACGCGATGGATGGATTGCTCGCTTCGCCGGTGAGCCGCGAGGCGATCTTCATCGGGAAAGCGATCGCGAACCTCGTCTTCGTCGCGGCGGTCCAGCTGATCGCGGTGCCCGCGCTCGCGGTGTTCTACAATCTTCCACTGGGCGGCATTGCACTGCCGCTGCTCGCGATTGCCTTCCTGGCAGCGATCGGACTGGTTGCGGTGGGCACGCTGTTCAGCGCAATGGCCGTGAACACCCGCCTCGCGGAGCTGCTGCTGCCGATGCTGGCGCTCCCGTTTTTCGTGCCGATCGTGATGGCCGCGGCGCAGGCTACGTCGCGGCTGCTGAGCGGGCGCCCCGTCGCCGAAGCCGGCGCATGGATAAAGCTGCTGCTCGCGTTCGATCTGGTGTTCGTCGTAGCCTGCACGCTCGCGTATCCGTTTACCGTCGAGGATTAGCTTTCCCAGATATCCGTCAGGAACCTTAGATTGAGCGAGTTGCCGGGTATGCGTTGCGCCCAGCCGTGAGTCGGAACAGGACAAGTTGAAAACTTCCCTCGTATCTGCAGCTGCCCTGGCAGCTGTAACGACAGCCATCGTCCGTGCCGTTTTCTTCACGCCGCTCGAGCTGCGGCAGGGCGCGGCGCAAAAGATTTTCTACATCCACGTTCCGGCCGCCTGGGTGGCGTTTCTCGCGTTCGGTCTGGTGGCGATAGCGAGCGCGGTTTTCCTGTGGCTCCGTGACAAACGGCTCGACCGCTTCGCTGAAAGCTCGGCGGAAGTAGGGGTGGTGTTCACGACGGTCGTTCTGGTCACCGGGCCGCTCTGGGCGAAACCGATCTGGGGGACCTATTGGGCGTGGTGGGATGTGCGCCTCGTCTCGACACTTTTCCTGTGGTTCATCTACGTTGCGTACCTCGTGCTGAGGGGCGCGGTGGAATCTCCCGAGCTCCGCGCGCGGTACTCCGCGGTGCTGGGAATCCTGGGAGCGCTTCTCATTCCCTTCATCCATCTCAGTGTCTATCTCTTTGCCACGCTCCACCCGCTGCCGATCGTCGCGAAGGCCAGCAAGCCATCGCTCCCCGGCGAGATGCTGCTGACGCTGTTCATCTCGCTCGCCGCTTTCACTCTTCTTTACGTCGCCTTCGTGACGGCGCGATACCGGTACGCAGTGGAGAGGGACGCGCTGCTTCACGCCGCTGACCGACATGCCTGATACCTACTTCCACTACCATCTCGCGTATGCGGCCGCGCTCGGCATTTATGGCGTCTACGCGCTGAGCCTGTACGTCCGCCGCAAACGACTGAGGGACAGATAGTGTCAGTTGATCTCGCCGCGGGCTCGGATACCGCGACGCCCACGGAAATCTCCGATCCCATCAACGCGCGGATCCTCGCCGTCTCAGAGGATCGCATTTCCGGTTTCGTGACGGAGCCGTTCGCCCAGATCGCGTTTTCCGCCGAGCTGACGGAGGATCTCGTGATCGAGCGACTCCGGGCGATGCTGGCGGCCGGGGTGATTCGGCGCATTCGACAGACGCTGATGGCCACCAATCTCGCGCCGGGAGCGCTCGTCGCCTGGCGCGTACCTGCGGAGAAAATCGATTTCGCCTTCAGCCACATGGCGAAAGACGACCCGTTTTCCGGCCACGTGGTGATCCGATCCACCGATGCCGAGACGCCCGGGTCGGTTTACCGACTTTGGACGACGCTCAAGGTCCCGCAGCCGTTCTCAATGGAACAACACTGTGATTTCCTCGCCGCGGGTACCGGAGCGACGGCGTACCGGATAATGCCGGCGAAAAGGCTTTTCGCTCTCGGGGTAGGACACATGCGCCGGCGCGGCATCGAGCCAGGCTCGAAGAGCGAGGTGAAGGGGCGCGTTCTGGACACGAAGATCGTCGAGCTGACCACTCCGGAGTGGCGCGTTCTCACCGCTCTCAAGCGGGAATTCGAAGTCGACGAAATCACTCCGGACCCGTGGCGCGCGCGCGCACGGGAAGCCGGAGTGTCTCTCGCCGAGTTCATCGACATCGCGCGGTCTCTGAGCACGAGAGGGGTCGTCGGCAGGTTCTCGACGTTTCTGGAGCACGTGAAGCCATCGGCTGCCGGCGAGCGCGTCACGCGGTACAACGCGCTGTTTCACTGGCGCGTGCCACCCGGCCGCGAGATCGAGGCCGGAACCGAGATCGGACGCCACCACATTCTCACGCACGCGTACTGGCGCGAGGGAGGACCGGAATTCGGAAACGT
>DASTTD010000430.1:0-2665 GCA_035760325.1 Gemmatimonadaceae bacterium | reverse complement strand
GTGAGCGGTGAGCCGCAGGCCGCGCAGAAGCGACCGGTCGCCGTGGCGCCGCATGATGGGCACGCGCCGGGAGCGGATTGCGTCGGGGGAGAGAGCGGAGTCACCTCTCTCAAGTTATAGAGGCGAAGGGCGCGCCGCAGCTAAGGCGCGCCCCTTACGCCACGCTCAAACCGGGAAGAGCATCTCCCGATACTTGGGAAGCGGCCAGTAGGCGTCACCCACGATCAGCTCGAGGGCATCGGCAACCTTCCGCACTTCAGCCATTGTGTCCGCGCCTTCTGAGGTCAGCAGCTCCGCCTGCGCTGCCGGATCCTCATGTATCGCTTCGGCACGCGCAACGACATCGCTCAGATCCTCGCGGTATTCCTGCAGCTCCTGCACCAGCTCGCCCACCTGATTGGCCGTCGTAACCTGCGGGATCACCGCTATGCCCGCTGCCTTGGCGTGAGCCGAAGACTCCGACAGCTGCGCCAGATACTCGTACGCGGCCGGAACCACCATCGTGTCGATCATCTCGCGCATCGTGTGCAGCTCGATGAGCATGTCCTTCACGTACCGCTCGACGCGAACGTGATAGCGGGACTCCAGCTCCTCCTTGGTGAGAACGCCGAGCTTGATGAAAAGCGAGCGCGACTGCCTGGTCACGAGCTCCTTCAGCGCCTCGGGAGTTCGACGCAGATTGAGAAGTCCGCGCTTCTTCGCCTCCTTCACCCATTCTTCCGAATAGTTGTTGCCCTCGAACCGCACGGGGGTGCTCACCTTGAACGCCTCGCGCACGACCTTCAGAACGGCATCGTCGACCGACTTCGTTTTCTTGAGCGTCTCCCGCAATTCGGCCGTCAGCTCACTGATCGCTTCCGCGACCGCGGTATTGAGCAGCGCGATCGGGAACGCGATCGATGCGGACGAGCCAACCGCGCGGAACTCGAACTTCTGCCCGGTGAACGCGAAAGGCGAAGTGCGATTGCGGTCGGTGTTGTCGCGCTGGATCTCCGGCAGCCGCTCGACTCCGAGCTTGATCATCTGCTGCTCCGCCGATCCCGACGTCTTGCCGGCGGCTATCTCGTCGATGACGCGAGTGAGCATGTCGCCCATGAATACCGAGATGATTGCGGGCGGCGCTTCGTTGGCGCCCAGGCGATGCTCGTTGCCGGAGGATGCGATGCCGGCGCGCAGGAGTCCGGCATGCTTGTGCACCGCGCGCAGCACCGCGGCGAGAAACACGAGGAAGCGTACGTTCTGATGCGGCGTATTTCCGGGCTTGAGCAGGTTTTTCCCGTTCAGGTCCGGCGAATCCGCCGAGATGGACATCGACCAGTTGCAGTGCTTGCCCGATCCATTGATTCCCGCGAACGGCTTTTCGTGGAGCACCGCCTGGAGCCCGTGCCGCAACGCCACGCGCCGCAGAGTCGCCATCACCAGCATGTTGTGGTCGACGGACAGGTCGGTCTCCTCGAAGTAGGGCGCCATCTCGAACTGACTGGGCGCGACCTCATTGTGTCGCGTGGTGATGGGAACGCCGAGCTTGTACAGCTCGAACTCCACTTCGGAGATGCACGCCTGGATCCGCTCGGGTATGCCGCCGAAATAGTGGTCTTCCAGCTGCTGTCCGCGCGGCGGGGGCGCGCCGATGAGCGTGCGTCCGCCCATGACGAGGTCCGGTCGCAGACTGAAGTGCGCGCGGTCGATCAGGAAATACTCCTGCTCGGCACCCAGAGTGGTGAAAACGCGCTGCACGCCTTTGTCGCCGAGCAGCTCGAGGAGCTCGATTGACTTCTCGGAAAGAACGTCGGAGCTGCGGAGCAGCGGCGTCATCTCGTCCAGTGCTTCGCCGTTGTATCCGATGAACACCGATGGAATGCACAGCGTGCGGGCGCCGGTGGACTCGACGATGAACACGGGGCTGGCCGGATTCCATGCGGTGTAGCCGCGCGCTTCCCACGTTGCGCGCAGTCCCCCGGAGGGAAAGCTCGACGCGTCGGGCTCGCTCTGGATGAGCTGGTCACCGGTGAAGCTCTCCATTGGCTGCCGGTCATCGTCGAACGCCAGAAAAGCGTCGTGCTTCTCGGCGGTTAGCCCGGTCTGTGGCTGGAACCAGTGCGTGAAGTGCGTCACTCCGCGGGAGATCGCCCATTCCTTGACCACCTGGGCGATCGCCGGCGCGATCGCTATGTCCAGCTTTTTTCCGTGGCGAATGGAGGCGGCGAGGCTTTGGTAGACATCCTTCGGCAGCTTGTCGCGCATCTGCCGGACGCCCAGCGTATTGCACCCGAAGTAATGCGAGGTCGGGTCGGGAACGCGTCCGTTGTTGAGGCCCGGTGGAACTCGCACCGACCGGGTGGTGATTTCACTGAGGACGATTTTCCGGGAGCTATCGATGGCGACTGACATGGGAGACCCGCGTGGTTGTGTTTAGGGAATCGTGCAAAAAATGCACGATTGACGGCTAAAACTGGTAATTATCGGCGAACAATGCAAGGAATGCGCTCAAATTTGTGCAGGAATTGCAAAAATTGGTGGACAGGGATACCATTTGGCCATGCCTCGACATCGCTCCCGGATTCCCGATACCTCGGGAGCAACCCCGGCCGAAATCCTCGAGTTGGCCACGACCAACAACGTCCGCTTCCTCAGACTGCAATTCACGGACATCCTCGGCGTCAAC
>DASTTD010000429.1:0-2740 GCA_035760325.1 Gemmatimonadaceae bacterium | reverse complement strand
GTGTGAACGCCGTTCAGGTGCCGCGTGTTCTGCTCACTCAGCACGATGAAGAACTGACTTCCGCCCGTGTTCCTGCCGGCGTGGGCCATCGACAATGCGCCGACCTGGTGCTTGTGGGGATTGCCGTTGGTCTCGCAATCGATTTTCCAGCCGGGGCCTCCGGTTCCTACCGGCCCCTTCGCGTGCTCTCCTCCTTTCGAGTACGGATCACCGCCCTGCACCATGAAGTCCTTGATCACGCGGTGGAATTTGGTGCCGTCGTAAAAACTCGAGTTGGCGAGCTTCTCGAAGTTGGCGACGGTCTTCGGCGCTTCCTTGTCGTACAGCTCCGCTCGCATCGTGCCGCGGTTCGTTTCGATCGTTGCGATTTTTGTCATTGACGAATGATGTCTCTTAAGGGAGGGAAGTCAACTGAGAAAGACACAGATCTGAGGGGACAGAAGCGCAGCTTGTAGTTGCGAGAAAAGAACTCATCTCGCAACTCTTGGCTGTACTTCTGTCCCCTCAGATCTGTGTTGTTCTATTTTATAGTTCGTCAGGCGAACTGCAATCTTCTAACGCGTCGCCGAAGCCCAGCCTACCGGCTTTCCCCGGTTCTGCGCATCGAGCCACACCTTGAGTGGCGCGAAGTAATCGAGCAGCGCGGTTCCGTCCATTCGCCGCTCCCCCGTCGTCTCGAAAAGAATCTCGGGCCAGGGCCTGCTCTGTCCCGCCTCCAGCATCTTCGCCAGCTTGGCACCCGCCGCCTTGCTCCCATATATCGAGCAGCGATGCAGCGGGCCCGTGAATCCCGCCTCGCGGCAGAGCGCCCGATGAAACTGGAACTGCAGCACGCGCGCGAGGAAGTAGCGCGTGTACGGCGTGTTCGCCGGGACGTGGAATTTCGCGCCGGGATCGAAATCGGTCGCGCTCCGGGCCAGAGGCGCCGAGACGCCCTGGTACCTGTTGCGCAGCTCCCACCATGCATCGTTGTAATCCGCGGGCTTCGCCTCGCCCGAGAAAACCTTCCAGCGCCACTGATCGATCAGCAGGCCGAACGGCAGGAAAGCCACCTTGTCCATCGCCTGCGCCAGCAGGAGGGCGGTGTCGGCGGCGGTACCGGGAACCTGCTGCAGCAATCCAACCTGCTTCAGGTACTCCGGCGTGATCGACAGCGCGATCGCGTCGCCGATCGCTTCGTGAAAGCCGTCGTTCGCGCCGTTCTTGAACAGGAAGGGTTGGTTCTTGTAGGCGCGCTGGTAATAGTTGTGGCCCAGCTCGTGGTGCACGGTGACGAAGTCTTCACCCGTCACCTCGATGCACATCTTGATGCGGACGTCGTCGAGGTTGTCGATGTCCCACGCGCTGGCATGACACACGACCTCACGATCGGCCGGCTTCGTGAACAGGGATCGGGTCCAGAACGTCGCGGGCAGCGGTGCGAAGCCCAGCGAGCTGAAGAAGCCTTCGCCGTACCGCACCATTCCTTTGGCGTCCGTGTTCTTCGCGACGAGCAGTTTCGTCAGATCGAACTGCGCTTCCGCGGCGCGGGGCGTGACGAGCTCGTAGATGTTTCCCCACTCCTGCGCCCACATGTTGCCGAGGAGGTGCGCGGGGATCATCCCATTCGGCGGGACGACTGCGGGTCCGTATTTCTCGACGAGCTTGGCGCGCACGTACGCGTGCAGCGACAGATAGAGTGGCTGCACCTGCAGCCAGATGCGCTCGACTTCCCTGGCGAACTCGTCGGCGGGCATGTCGTAACCCGAGCGCCACATCGCTCCCGCGTCCGCGAATCCGAGCTCGCGCGCTCCCTTGTTCGACAGCTCGGCGAATCGCGCGTACCGCTCGCGCATTGGCGCGCCCACACGATGCCACCCCTGCCACACATCCAGCAGCTCGGCCGGCTCACGGCTTTCCGCGAGTATCCGGCTGAGCGCCGTGATCTGAAGGCATTCCTGCCCGCCGGGCTTCGACCTTGACGGCCGGCAGTAGGATCCTTTCCCGTAATCGGCCGTGAGGCCGACGCTGATTCGCGTCAGTTCGGCCGCCTCGGTTGGATTTCCGGGCGGGGGCGCGGCGAGGGAGAGCCGGAGAAGATTGAATTTCCGCCGCACATCCGGGGGAAGCTGGACCGTGTCGAATCGCCGGGCCTCGAGCGCGAATTTCTGGGTGGCGATCGAATACGCGGCCTGCGCGTCGGCGGTCAGCTGCTCGGTGTCATCGGTGATGAAATTGTTCGCGACCCAGTCGGCGCGATTCCACTTGACGCTCAGCTCCGCCAGCTCCCGCTCCACTCCCTCGATGAACTGCTGCGCCTCGGCGGCTGTAGGAGCTCCGATGGCGGGAGCTGCCGTCGCTGCAGGCACGGTCGTCGAGGCCGGTTGCTGCGGAGCCGTCGCGCACGCGACCCCGACGAAAGCGCTGACCACGAGCACGAAGAGTCGCGGAAAATGAATCATTGGAATACCGAATGAGGAAAGAAGAAGCCCACCACGAGCAAGGGTCGAACCAGCGCGCCTAGACCGTGCTCGAAGGGCAGATATCGGCGACGGCGCATACGTCGCATTTTGGCGCGCGGGCGTCGCACACGCGCCTTCCGTGAAAGATGAGAACGTGTGCAACGTTCGTCCATTCGTCGCGAGGAAACAGAGGCATCAGCTCGCGCTCCACCTTGACGGGGTCCTTCTCGCTGGTGAGTCCAAGCCTGATCGCGAGGCGGCCGACATGGGTGTCGACGACTACCCCCTCGTTACGCCGG
>DASTTD010000428.1:0-8915 GCA_035760325.1 Gemmatimonadaceae bacterium | reverse complement strand
CCGGCCCGCCTGGCGGCGTTTCCTGCGCGGAAAGAGATGTTGCCAGCGCAATGCAGCATGCAACCAGTCTGACCTTGAGTCCCACCATGTCGCGCTCCCGCTTTCAAGTCGATTCCTGCAGTGGCTAAAGAATCGACTTATGAGCGCGCGGCTGCAATGCTCGCGGCTGCAATGCTCGCGGCCGGGAGAAAGATGATAATGGTAGTGCCGGCTCCCTCAACGCTGGCGGCCTCCACTCTCCCCCCGTGCGATTCGACGAGGTGTCGCACTATTGCCAGGCCAAGCCCGGTACCTCCGGACTCGCGCGCCCGCCCGCTATCAGCGCGATAAAAGCGCTCGAAGATCCGGGGCAGGTGCTCGGCAGGGATTCCGCTCCCTGTGTCGGACACCGACAGGCTGACTCCTCCTTCGGCGCGAGCGGTGGCCACCGTGACTGCGCCGCGAACCGTATAGCGAATGGCGTTCTCCAGCAGATTGCTCAGGATCTGCCGGAGCGCGGTTCGATCCATGTAAATATCGCGGGCGGCTGGATCAACCTGCGATTCGAGCCGGATTCCCTTGGCGTCGGCTGCGGCGCGGACCCCTGTAAACGCTTCGTCGATCACCGCTTCTACATCCAGAACCGACGGATTCGGCAGCCACCCGCCAGATTCGATTCGCGACAGATCGAGCAGATCGTCGACGATACGCTGCATTCGGGAGGTGTTGGTGAGAATCATTTCGCTGAACTGGCGTCGCTTCTCCGGAGGCACGCCTTCCTCCGCCAGGGTCTCGGTGAATCCCGCGATGACGGTCAGTGGAGTACGAAGCTCGTGAGAGACGTTCGCGACGAAATCGCGGCGAACCGTCTCCAGCCGCCGCGTCGCCGTCATGTCGAACAGCGCGAGCACTCCGCCGCCGTGATCGAGGGGACACGCGGTGAGAAGCAGCGTTCGTCCGTGAAGTGTCAGCTCCAACGGTCCGGTGCGAATGCCCCGCAGCGCGTCGGAGAGCGAATCTCGCAGCAGCGGCTCTCTCGGTAACATGTCGAGGGAGAAGGGGAGTGGCGCGCTGAGGTCGAGGAGGCGCCGTGCTGCCTCGTTAGCCTGGACCACACGCGCCGTCGCATCCACAGCTATGACTCCCTCTTCTAGTGAGCCAACGACCGCGGCGAGCAGCGTACGATCCGCCTGCAGTGCAGCCATCCGCGCGCCAAGCTGCTCGGCCAACCGGTAGAGTGCCGTCGCCAGATCGCCGACTTCGCCCGGTGCCGAGAGAGCCGGTCTGCCACCGAGGTCACCGTCCGCCATCTGTCGCGCCACGTCGCGCAGCTCGACGATCGGACGGGATAACGAACGTGCGAAAAGGCCTGCAATGACCGCTGACAGAGCGACAGCCACGGCCCCCGCAAGCAGGACGTCCTTGCGGGTCCGGTAGAAAACCGCTTCGATTGCCGGCGTGGGAAGCGAAACACGGGAAACTCCGAGAGAAGCGGCGACCGCCACGTAAAACTGCTCGGTACCGGATGAGGAGCTGACACGCCGCGCTGTCGCAGCGCGAAGAGTGCTCGCGAGGGCAACCTCGGGTCTGGTGCTGTGGTTGTCGAGGTCACGGAGCGCTTCTCCGTCGAAGTGCGAATCGCCGAGAACGACTCCGGTCCTGTCGATCAGAGTGACGCGGTGTCCTAGCGCCGCCCCCGCGGCATCAGCGAGACTGTCGGAAACGCTCGGATCGCTCCACTGAGAAGCGACCAGGCGGGCTTCGCGGGCAAGATTGTCGATGGTCTGATCGGTTACTCGCGCGTGAAGCCGTCGTTCGATGACGAACCCCGCAACAACCAGCAATCCGACGATCCCCAGCCAGTAGAGGAGAAGCCGGTGGGCGAGCCTCACGCCGTGCGCGACCTGCCGCTTCGCAGCCGGTAGCCGAATCCCCGGACAGTTTCTATGAGATCACCAGCGCCTCCAAGCTTTGCCCTCAGGCGCTGCACGTGCATGTCAACCGTACGGGTCTGGATGTCGGGGGCGGCCTCCCAGACGATCTCCAGCAGCATGTTCCGTGGCTGCACCCTTCCTTTTCGCTCGGCCAGCAGCGTCAACAGCTTGAATTCGGTGGGTGTCAGCTCGACCTCGCGGCCGTCGACCGTGACGCGATGCGCGGTGCGATCGATCTTGAGCGGGCCGACTTCCGTCACCTCACTGGTGCCGGCGTCGGCGGACTTGGTGCGGCGCAGTATTGCCCCCACTCGCAGGACGAGCTCCTGCGGGCTGAAGGGCTTGGTAAGGTAGTCGTCCGCGCCCAGCGTAAGTCCCTCGATCCGCTCGCTCTCCTCTCGACGAGCAGTGAGCATGAGCACGGCTATCCGGGATGTGGCGGGTTCGGAGCGAAGTTGCTGCATTACCTCGAGACCGGACATCCCAGGCAGCATGAGATCGAGTACGATCAGAGATGGCTTGTCGCGTCGCGCGAGGGCGAGCCCATCCGGACCACTGGTTGCAGTGGAAACGGAGTATCCCGACTTGGCCAGATGATAAGCTACCAGGGCGACGATATCAGGCTCATCGTCCACGACGAGCAGACGCTCGCCGCCGGTGGTTGTTTCGGTCACCACTTAACTTGTCGGGTCGCCGGATATCCAGTCAACAGAATCTCTGTCACGAACGTGTGACGGCACGCCTGCACTCCCTCGCCGAGTTCGCCTCCGCTAGCTTTGCACTTCACGCCCAAGGCTCCGCACGGAAACGATAAGATGAGAATACATCCCCTCGCCTGTTTATACCTGCTCATCTCGTGTGTTCCCGCACGCACGCCGGTACCAGCGGGTCCCGTCGAGCTATTCATTGCTTCGACGACCGACGTTCACGGACGCCTTCGGGGATGGGACTACTACGCGAATGCAGGTGAGGCGGTACGAGGGCTCGCCCGCGCGGCAACGATCGTGGATTCCGTGCGGACGGCGCAGCCCGGCCGCGTGATTCTAGTCGACGCCGGCGACCTTCTTCAGGGAAATCCCCTGGCCTACGTCGCGGCGAAAGTATCGGACAACAGAACGAGTCCCATCATCGCGGCCATGAACGCCATGCGCTACGATGCCGCGGCGATCGGAAATCACGAGTACAACTACGGAGTTCCCTACCTCGACAGCGTCATCAGACAGGCAACGTTTCCCTTCCTGTCCGCCAACACCTATCGCGTCGAGTCTCGCGACATCCACGCATACCGCGCCTGGACCATCGTCGAGCGGCAGGGAGTAAGGGTCGGTATCGTCGGTGCGACTACGCCCGGAGTAATGCTCTGGGACGCGGAAAATATCCGCGGCCGCCTCTGGCTGGGCGATATCGTTCCGGCGGTGCGCTCGGCAGTCAGCGAAGCCCGCGCGGCGGGAGCGGACGTGATCGTGGTCGTCGTCCACTCGGGACTCAATGAGCGGTCGAGCTACGACACCGTCTCGAGCGGAGTGCCCCGTGAAAACGTCGCGGGGCTCATCGCGGCCGAAGTGCCGGGAATCGACCTGGTCGTGTACGGGCACTCGCACCGCGAATCACGCGGCACGACCATTGGGCAGACGCTCCTCGTACAGCCCAAGAACTGGGCGACCAGCGTCAGCGTTGCGCGCCTGCGAGTGGAGCGAAGCGCGGGCAAATGGGCGGTCACCGCGCGGAGCGCCGACCTCGTTCAGGCCGCTGGTCACGAGGAGAGTCCAGCCGTCGTCGCCGCAACGGACAGGGCACATCGTGAGACAGTGGCTTACGTCACGACGCCGATCGGAACGGTCGCCGAGGCGTGGAGCGCCGACTCGGCGCGGCTCAAGGACACGCCGCTGATCGATTTCATTCTCGAGACGCAGCGGCGAGCCGCGGGAGCCGAGCTGGCTTCTACAGCGGCCTTTTCCACCGACGTCAGGTTCGGGCCTGGACCGATCACGATCGCCCAGGTCGCGCAGCTCTACCCTTATGAGAACACGCTCCGCTCGGTTCGCATCACCGGAAAGCAGCTTCGCGAGTATCTCGAGTTCAGTGCGCGCTACTGGCGCACAGCGGCGTCGGCAACAGCCGCGCTCGAGGCCGATCCGTCCATCCCCGGTTACAACTTCGACATCGTCTCGGGCGTCGACTACGTGATCGATCCGACGCGTCCCATCGGCTCACGCATCACCCGGCTGGATTACAGGGGCGCCGCCGTTCGCGACACGGACAGCTTCACGATGGCGCTCAACAACTACCGCCAGACCGGCGGCGGCGGGTACGCGATGCTGCGGGGAGCGCCGGTCGTTTACGACGGTAACGCCGAGATTCGCCAGCTGCTCATCGATGAGGTGAAGAGACAGCGGCAGCTTCGGACCGCGGACTACGCGGCGACGAATTGGCGAATCGTTCGGGGTGAGGCTTCCCGGACCACGACGGCCGCCAGCACCGGATCAGCGATGCCTGGCCGCAAGGCAGCTTTCCCGGCAGGAACACGCTTTCTTCGGATCATCGGCACCAACGACTTTCACGGCGCTCTCGAGCCACGGCCGGACCCCACTGGCGTTCGCCGTGGTGGCGCGGCTCACGTCGCCCGCGCGATCGCGAACGCGCGCCGGGAGTGCGGCAGGCAATGCGAGGTCCTGCTGCTGGACGGCGGCGACATGTGGCAGGGCACGGCTGCTTCCGGTCTCATGTACGGAGCGCCGGTCGTCGAGTACTACAACAGAATCGGCTACGCCGCCGCGGCCCTCGGGAACCATGAATTTGACTGGGGCGTGGACAGCCTCCGCGCGCGCATGAGGCAGGCTCGCTTCGGAATCCTTGGAGCCAACGTTCGATATACCGACGGCAGGGATGTCGACTGGATCCGTAATGACACCATCGTCCGGCGCGGTCCGGTTCGCGTCGGCATCATCGGGCTTTCGACGGTCGGGACTCCCCGTCTTACCCTCTCGACGCACGTGGCGGGACTACGCTTTGACAATCCCGCCCCGATCGTGGACAGCATCGGCGCCGCATTGAGAAAGAGGGGTGCCGACTTCGTCGTGGTGATAGCCCACGCCGGGGCAACCTGCGGACGCACCGGCGCGACTTCCTGCAACGGCGAAATCGTGGATCTCGCTCGAAGCGTGACGACCAGAATCGATGCGATCGTCAGCGGGCACACCCACAGTCTGGTCAACACCGTAGTCAACGGCATTCCGATCGTGCAGGCTCGCTCCAGCGGACGCGCGATCGACCTGATCGACATACCGATCGGCCGAGGGACCCGACTCGCCTCGGGACAGGAAGTGCGCGAGATCGCCGCGGACACCCTCCAGCCGCTTCCGTCCATCGACTCGCTCGTTGCGCGAGCGTCGGCACGCGTCGCTCCGCTGATCAACCGGCGGATCGCAACGATCCCCGTCACGTTGCCACGCAGCGGGAATCAATACCCGCTCGGGAACCTGATCGCGGACTCGCAGCGCTGGGCCGGCAAGGGCGATGTCGCCATCATGAACAACGGCGGCATCCGGACCGAGCTCAGGGCGGGTGAGGCGACGTACGGAGCCCTCTTCGAGATCCAGCCCTTCGGCAATACGCTCCACTCCCTCACGATGACGGGCGCGCAGCTGCGCGGACTGCTCGAGGTAATGCTCGCGGGGTCCGGTCCTGATGATCACGTCAGCGGGATGACCGTCAGGTACGATGCGACGAAGCCGAAGGGTTCGCGTGTCGTGTCCGTCACGATGGCGAACGGTGAGCCGCTCTCCGAAACGCGAACCTATAGCGTGATCGTGAACAACTTTCTGCTGGCCGGAGGGGAGGGGTACAACGCGGGCGCCCGCGCGACGTCGTCCAGGGCGCTCAACATTGTCGACCTCGACGCGCTGATCAGCTACCTGCAGCAGCTCCCCACGCCGGTGACGGCGCCGGCTGAAGTGCGCATCTCCCCGATCTCGTAGTGACGCCTACGGTTCGCATCTACATCAACTCCACTGGCATCGACGTCCCGGCCTCGGCAACCGCGCTCGAGGCGGTGCAATCGTGGAACGTTGCCGAGGCGGCGGCGATTGGCAGCGGCGAGCGAATGATCACCGACAGCCGGGGATTGCCCGCCGATCCGGAGTCCCCCGTTCACAACGGCGCGATCTTCCGCATTGTCCGCGCGCGCGGTTCGGCGAGCAGCCACGACGACCTCCAGAACGACTTCCCGGCTTCGTGACGATTCCCCTCTCGATATTCTCCGGCAAGCTGCGGCAGCTGCCGAAAGCCGAGCTGCACTGCCACCTCGACGGCTCGGTGCGGCCGTCGACGCTTCTCGACCTCGCGCGGGAGTACAAGGCAACCATGCCGCGTGACACCGTCGAAGAGCTCACCAGGTTCATGAGAGTCGACGATGCGGAAAATCTCGAGGACTACCTCAAGCTTTTCGACGTTACCGTGTCCGTGATGCAGACCGAGGACGCGCTCGAGCGGATCGCGTACGAGCTGGCGGAGGATGCCGCGGCCGACGGAGTGCGTTACATCGAGGTCAGGAACGCTCCAATTCTCAACGTCGTACAGGGACTCACCCTGGTGCAGGCAGTCGAGGCTCCGCTGCGCGGACTGAGAAGGGCGGAGAAGGATTTTGGAATCACCGGCCGATTCATCATCTGCGCACTGCGCCATTACCCGGGAAACGCTTCGCTCGAGATGGCCCGGCTGGCGGTGGAGTTCAAGAACGAGGGCGTCGTCGCGTTCGACCTGGCCGGCGCGGAGAAGGGAAATCCCGCGTCGGCTCACGCCGCCGCATTCAGGTACGCCCGCGATCACAACCTCGGTGTTACGGTGCATGCAGGCGAGGGCGACGGCCCGGAGTCGGTGCGACAGGCGGTTCACGACTGCGGCGCCGACCGTCTCGGGCACGCCACCCGCATGATAGAAGATCCCGATCTCACCCAGTACGTGAACGACAGGCGTATCGGTCTCGAGATCTGCCTCACCAGCAACGTACAGACCCGGGTCACCGAGTCGTATGCGGCGCATCCTCTGCGCGAGTACTTCGACCGCGGACTCAACGTGACACTCAACACCGACAACCGGCTGATGAGCGGCACTACGCTCACCGACGAATACGTCTACGCCGCCGAGCACCTGGGATTCTCGATGGACGAGCTGGCGGGAATTGCCCTCAACGGCTTCGAGAGCGCATTTCTTCCGTGGGAGGAGCGGCTTATTCTCATCGAGGATGCTTCGGACGAGATCGACGATCTTCTCGGGGGCGGAGAATGAGACGGCCGCTGATCGGCGCGCGATGATGATGAAACGACAGTACTCGTCCCCGGAAGCGGAGGGAGCGGCGGCTGCCATACGCACGCGATCAGGTTCGACTCCGCTCTCCCTCGGGCTGATACTGGGCTCGGGCCTCGGCGGGTTGGCGAAGTCGATCGAGGAAGGTGTGAGGATTCCTTTCGGCGAGATTCCGGGGTTTCCTGACGCGACAGTGGCGGGCCACGACGGAGCGATGATCGTCGGCAGGCTCGGCGGACGTCAGGTCGCCGCGCTCAGCGGCCGGTTTCACATGTACGAGGGTCATCCCGCGGCGCTGGCGGCGTTCCCGGTCCGCGTATTTCGTGCGCTCGGCGCTGGTGAGCTGTTCGTCTCCAACGCCGCCGGCGGTATCTCGCCCAGGCTGGCGGTGGGCGACCTCATGATGATCTCCGATCACCTCAACCTGATGGGAGCGAACCCGCTGGTGGGACCGTCGTCGGCCGACGAAGTCCGCTTCCCCGACATGACCGATGCCTACGATCCGGGGCTCCGCCGCTCACTCAGAACGACGGCCGAGAAGCTTGGGATCCCGTTGCGTGAAGGCGTATACGCCGGGCTTCTCGGCCCCTCCTATGAAACTCCAGCGGAAGTGAAGATGCTCCGTACACTCGGCGCCGATGCGGTAGGGATGTCGACGGTGCCGGAAGTGATCGTCGCCAGAGCGCTGGGAATGCGGGTCGCGGGAGTGAGCTGCATCACCAACGCCGCCGCGGGGGTGACGGGCGCCGCACTGACCCACGAGGAGGTATTACAGACCACGGAGCGCGTCAGCGCCGCGTTCGAGCGGCTGGTCGTCGAGTTCCTGAAGCAATCACCGACTATCTGATTCCTACCGATTCACGGTTGGAGCGTCGCTGATCGGAGCTCGGCCGCCTGTTTCTATTGGCGCCTCTCCCCCCGCCAGATGATTGAGCGGGCCGTGCCCGCGGCCGATACGCGGCGCGGTCGCGATAGCGGAATGCACGTAATCAATGGACGTGCGGACGGCGGCGTGGAGTGATTCGCCTTTCGCGAGCTGGGCGGCGATGGCAGCGGAAAGGGTGCACCCGGTTCCGTGTGTGCTCGTCGTCTCGATGCGCTGACCGCGGAATGCGCGGACGGAGCCGTCGTAAAGAATGTCGACGACTCTGTCACCGGCAACGAGGTGACCGCCTTTCAGCAACACCGCGCGCGGCCCCATCTCGGTAGCGATTTTTTCCGCCGCTCTCGCCATTGCATCCTCGTCCTCGATCACCTCACCCACGAGGATGGCCGCCTCGTTCAGGTTGGGGGTCGCCAGGACCGCGAGCGGGAGCAGCTCGTCGCGGATCACACGGATAGCTTCCTGCTCGAGCAGCAGATCTCCCGATGATGCCACCATCACCGGATCCAGCACGTAATTCTTCAGGGAGAGATCGCGGAGGGCGCGGGAAACCGTGGAGACGATGCTCGCGTTGGCGAGCATGCCGCTCTTGACGGCTTCGGGCGGAATGTCCTCCGCGACTGCATCGATCTGCGCTCGCACCAGATCGGGAGATACGGCCTCCCATTTGGTGACCCCACGAGTGTTCTGCGCCGTGATCGCCGTAATAGCGGAAGTGCCGAAAACTCCGAACCGCTGAAAGGTCTTGAGATCGGCCTGAATCCCGGCTCCGCCGCCCGAGTCGGATCCTGCGATCGTGAGCGCGGTGCGCATAA
>DASTTD010000427.1:0-3185 GCA_035760325.1 Gemmatimonadaceae bacterium | reverse complement strand
GCAAATCCAGCTGGAATGAAAATTCAGAATTCCGGCCGTCTTCTCGGCGCCAATCTGGCGAGCACGGCCGCGCTTGCGGGTCTTGGCTCGCTCGTCCTGCGAGGCAGCACCAGGCGCTTCGATAATCGCGTACGCGAGTATTTCCCGCGCTATCGGCGTTCCCGCACCAAGCATACGACCGAAACGCTCGGTCCGATCGGCAAGACCTGGCTGCAGCTGACCGTCACCGGGGGCGTCGCGGCATATCTGCTCGTGCGCGGCAAGGGATTGGACAGCGCCGGTGCCGTGGTGCTCTCCTCCGTCGCCGCCTACGGCGCGTCCGCAGCCGCCGAGAAGTTTCTCCCGCGCCGACACGCGCCGTGGGGCAGGCTATCGGTTACAGAGCCGAGCTTTCCCAGCGGGCACGCGCTGCGCGCCGCGACCGTGACGCTCGTTACAGCCTACGTTCTGATTCGTGAAAACGTGGGGCACCGGAAAGTTGCCGTTCCCATCGCGCTTGCTATCCCGCCCCTCACCGCCCTGCACGCGCTTTACCTCGACCGCCACTGGGCCACCGACCTCGTCGGCGGCTGGCTGGGCGGGGTGGCAATCGCGACCGCATGCGCGTACGGCTACGAAGTTGCGCAAGCGGGCAAAACGGATCGGCGAAAAAGAAAAAGACTCTCGTGAAGGTTACGCGTTCGTCTCGACGCTTCCGCCAGCCGCCTGCCACGCCCGCCAACCACCCGCCATCGAAGCGACGTTCGTGTATCCCATTCTTTGCAGCGCGTCCGCGGAGAGCGCGGCCCGGTAGCCCCCGCCACAGTACAGAATGATCTCCGCAGCCTTGTCGGGAATCTGCTTTTCGATGTCGCGCTCGATGACTCCCTTGCCGAGATGTCGGGCGCCGCGCGCGTGGCCGGCGGCCCATTCGCTTTCCTCGCGCACATCGATCAGCCTTGCCCGCCCCTGCTCGAGTCTGTTGCGCGCTTCTTCGACGCTGACTTCACGCACCCGCGATTTGGCATCCTCCACGAGCTTGAGGAATCCGGGCGAATGATCCATCAGGCAGCGCGGGGCGCACGCTTGCCGGTCAGGCGCTGAAGACCCACCGTCGCCCCCCGGCGGGCGGCAAGCTGCGCGGCGGCAATCGTGGCCGCGGAGATCGCGGCCCAGGCAAGGGCTTTAGGCCAGCTTCCTCCGCTCTCCCAGATATCTCCGGGAGGGTCTTCGTCCCTGACCTTCCGCCACCCCGACTCGAGGCCGCGCTCGGTGAGCTTGGTCGCCACCATCGCCGCTCCCGCCCCAACGAGCATCCAGGCTGCCTGCCTCGTGTTCGCCCTCTGTTTCCATCTCATTTGCGCCGCCTTTTGATTAGGCCAGCCTGAGTGGCAAACGGGGTGCCGCCGCCCAGCCGGGTGGCTAGATGTGGCAGCTCGCCAGGCCGCGCTTTTCGAGGTACCGCTGGTGATAGTCTTCGGCGGGGTAAAAGGTCGACGCCTCGGTGATCTCAGTCACTATCGGCCGCCGCAGCTTCCCGCTTGCCTCGAGCCGGGCCCTGGATGCTTCAGCCGCCGCCTTCTGCTCAGGCTTGTGATAGAAGATCGCCGAGCGGTACTGGGTACCGACGTCCGGACCCTGGCGATTGAGGGTGGTCGGATCGTGATTCTCCCAGAATACCTCGAGCAGCCGGTCGTAGGTGACCTCCGCCGGATCGTACCGCACCTGTACCACCTCGGCGTGGCCCGTTCGCCCGGTGCACACGTCCTTGTACGTCGGGTTCACGAGTGTTCCGCCCAGATATCCGACCAGGGCGTCCTTCACTCCGGGGACGTTGCGGAACGCAACCTCGACTCCCCAGAAGCACCCCGCACCAAAAGTCGCCAGCTCCATCTCTACTTCACCTCGAATGAGAAAGAATCAATCCTGCCATCCCTCGCGCTCTCTCAGACCCGTAATGTGGGCGACGTGATGGCGTCCGTGCCATGCGTACAACGCGAGCAGCTGCGCCAGCGTAATCAATCCGCGCGAAGGATGCCTGAGCCGACGTTGAAAGGCGGCGCCGTCCATTCCGCGCAGGAGCGGCACCCAGCGCAGGTGCAGCGACTCGAGAAGATCGAGCGATACTTCGACCGGTACCCGCTGCGAATCCGAAAGCTCCGCCCATTTCGCTTCTTCGTACCCCTTCACGGCGGGCTCATCTTCGGTTAGCGCCAGCTTGAAGCGCGTATACGCGTTCATGTGGCTGTCGGGCAGATGGTGCACCACCTGCCTGACCGTCCATCCGCCCGGGCGGTACGGAGTCTCGAGCTGGTCGCGCGACATTCCGGCTATCGCGGATCGGAGCGCTCCGGGAGCCTCGGCAACCTCTCCGATCAGGCGCGGGTATTCCGATTCAGCGACCGGCGCTTCGAAGTTGAATTTCCCGATTGGATAGCGCAGGTCGGTCAACGTGCCTCCGCTAGCTGCAAGCCTCTACCCACCCGACCTCCGGGAACCGGCCCGCGCGAAACATGGTGACCTGGCGTCCGTCGGTCTCGAACACGAGCGCTTTTCCCGCGCTGGCGCTGTCGCCCGCAACCGTGAAGTAGTGTCCCTTCTCGATGTACTTGTGCTGCGTCACCTTGACGTCGTCGCCGTAGAGGTTGTGCAGCCGTTCTTCGGTGTCCCCCAGTTTCGCGCCTTCCTCCGTTGTAACCGCGCCGGTATCGATGTCGATGCGCGCCACCCTGCCTCGAACCACCATCACGCTCACGCCTTCGGGAATCCCCGCGCCGACCGCTGGAAAGACGTAGTCGCACTCGGGCTTGAGGTTCGGATTTTCACTCAGTACTCCCATGTCGACTGCTTCGCTCAGCTGCATGCCGATCTGGACGGGCCCGAGGCCGTCTTCGCTCAGCGCTACCTCACTAACGGTATCGCGCCCTGCCGCGTTGGGCGTGTCCCCGGCGCTCGACGCGCCTTCTCTTTCGCACGCGACGACCAGGAACGCCGTCACTGTGTAAAGAAGAGCTCTGCTGCGGTTCGAACCCTGGCTTTTCATCTCGTCCTCCGGCTCGAGCCGTTGGTGTCCCGCCCGAGCGTCATGTCCCGACCTGGTGGTACTTCTCCTGATACCGCGTAATCGACTCGGAAATGACCTGCGCCGCCACCTCGCTCTTCTCCCAACCGACGATCTCGACCCGCCGGCCCTCGAGATCCTTGTA
>DASTTD010000426.1:0-2056 GCA_035760325.1 Gemmatimonadaceae bacterium | reverse complement strand
GGGACGGGTTTTGGTGGAGGCGGTGCGCAGGATGAGAGCGCAACCGCCAGACCCATGCAAACCAGAGTGCGAACCCCGGCTTGCATGCGTTTAACGCGCTTCTGCGCTCTTCTTTCTCCGCTCCATTAACGCGCGGCTCTTCGCTTCCCGCGCGATTTCGGCACTCGAGTTTTCGGCGTCCATGTGATTCTTCAGCGCCTGCCAGGTCGCCTCGGTCGGCTCCGCGTAGCCGATCAACACCGCCGAGAGATCGGCGTTCCGCGTGACGCAGAGGCTTTTGTCGAGAGCGACGACGGCGTGTGCCCGGTCGTCGGCAAAAATCATCGTGCGCCGCATCTGATGGAGGGTCGCCGGATATACCGGCGTCGATGCGGTCATGCTCAGATTCTCTACCGCGCGAAAGCTTCCGTCGCGGTCCTGAAAATATCTCTTGTCGGGCTCGATCTTGACTTTCACTGCCATTCCGTACTCCGGGGCTCAGTTGTCTGCTACAAATCTAACTCCGGGGCGGCTTCCCTGAGTGGAAATCGAGGAGTTTCGAGCCTCAGTCGCCCGAGCGCGGGACCGGCGTCGGGGCATCCAGCAATCGCCACAAATACCACGAAGCAATGGTACGATACGGCGTCCACTTCGCCCCGATTTTTTTGACTCGCTCCGGCGAGGGCAGCTTCCTCAGCCGATAGGCCTTTTGAATCCCTTTCTGGATGCCGAGGTCGAGGTCCGGAAGCACGTCCGGCCGGCCGAGCCGGAACATCAGGAACATCTGCACGGTCCAGCGGCCGATTCCTTTCACCCGGGTGAGCGCTGTGATTATTTCCTCGTCGCTCAGATCGTGAAGCGTCTCGACCGGCAGCTCGCCACTCGCTACCCGTGCGGCGAGGTCCTTCAGGTAGGCGCTTTTCCCCCTGGATAGCCCGACACCCCGCAGGTGCTCATCGGAAGTTCCGATCAGCTCCGCCGGCAGCGGACTTCTCCCGCCATACATAGCTTCGAACCGTCCGTGAATCGTGCCCGCTGCCTTCCCCGACAGCTGCTGAAATACGATGGAACGGGCGATGGCATCGAAATGACTGCCCTGGTCCCGCACAGTAAGCCTGCAGGTACCGATGGTATCGATAACCCGGCCCATCACCGGATCGACTTTTTTCAGATGAGCGATCGCCTTCCGTTTGTGCGTTGCGGTCAAGGTGCTCATCGTCGGGAATATACCGCCGGCCGCAGCACCGTCGGTGACGTGCTGGCGCCCTATATTTCGCCCGATGCACTCCGCTCGCGACATGACACCCGCAGAATTCCGCGAGCATGGGCATGCAGTCATCGACTGGATCGCCCGATATCTCGATGAGCCGGAGAAGTGGCCGGTTTTACCCCAACTCGAACCCGGCTCGCTCGTGCGGGCGGTTCCTCAATCGCCGCCTGAGCGAGCCGAAGCGATGGGGGTGATCCTGGCGGACTTTCACCGCCTCATCGTTCCCTTCACCACTCACTGGAACCACCCGGATTTCCTCGCGTACTTCGCCAATTCGGCGACCGGATCGGGGATACTGGGCGAGGCGCTCACCGCCGCGCTCAACGCCAACGCAATGCTGTGGAGAACCGGACCGGCCGCGACAGAGCTGGAGCAGGTCACCCTCGACTGGCTGCGGCAAATGCTCGGGCTGCCGGAGAATTTCTTCGGCATGATTACCGACACCGCATCCTCGAGCACGCTCTACGCGCTCGCCGCGGCGCGCGAGCTGCACCCCGAGCTGCGGATTCGCGAGGATGGGATGTCGGGCCGGCCGGACTTACCGCGAATCACGATCTATTGCTCCGAAGAGGCACACTCGAGCGTGGACAAGGCAGTGATGACGCTCGGCTTCGGTCTCGGCTCGCTGCGTAAAATCCCGACGGACGATGCGCTGCAGATCGACGCTCGCGCACTCGCCGCCGCCATAGAATCCGATCGTAACGCCGGAAGCTTTCCACTGGCCGTCGTTGCGACTGTAGGTACGACGTCCACTACCGCGGTCGACCCCGTTCCCGCAATTGCAGACATCTGCGAACGCGAGAATCT
>DASTTD010000425.1:0-2902 GCA_035760325.1 Gemmatimonadaceae bacterium | reverse complement strand
CCCCGGGCGCCTTGCCGGTAAAGCCGGGCTTCCTGATCAGTTTCTCGACCTTCGCGGTCAAAGCTTTTCTGTCCTCGTTCCTGATGCTCGACCAGAACCCGACGTGGTGCAGCAGCCCGTCATCGTCGTAGAGGCCGAGCAGCAGAGAGCCTACCAGCTTGCCCTTCGAGGCGTAGCGAAACCCGCCGACGACACAGTCGACCGTGCGGAGCTGCTTCACCTTCACCATGCCTTTCCGCTCCCCGGCGCAATACGGCTTGTCGAGCTCTTTCGCGATTATTCCGTCCAGCCCCCCGCCCACGTTCTCGAACCACTTGTTCACCACGCCGATCTTCGTGGTAGCCGGCGACAGCTTCATGCGCGACGAGGTCTTGAAGTACCGCTCGGCGAAGTCCTCCAGCTTTTGCCTTCGCGTCGCCAGGGTCTCATTGGTCAGCAACGTGCCTCGCTCGGTGACGAGGAAGTCGAACACGATCAGGATTGCCGGTGTCTCGGCGGCAAGCCTGGCGATTCTGCTCGCTGCCGGATGAATGCGCATCAGCAGGTCATCGAACGAGAGGTCGCCATCGACAGGAACGACGATCTCGCCGTCGACGACAAACCGCTTTGCCCCGAGCGCGAGAACCTGCTCGACGAGATCCGGGAAGTAGCGCTCGAGTGGCTGGCCGGCCTTCGATTGCAGGTGGACCTCGTCACCGTCCCGGAACACGACACAGCGGAAACCGTCCCATTTCGGCTCGTACTGCCAGTTGTCGCCCTCGGGAATGGTCGCGACGCTCACTGCCTCCATCGGCAGAAAGGGCAGCTTGATCGGTAGCGTCATTTATGGTCGATCCACGGGCGAACTGGCATTGAACAAGCATTCATGACGAGCATGAGCTTGCAAGGATCGGGCAGTGCCCCGCCTCTGAGTCAGGCCGCGGTCCGATTCGGTCCGGCGGGGTGGATGTACAAGGACTGGGAGGGGATCGTCTACCCGGTTCTCAAGCCCAAAGGCTTCGATTCGCTGCGCTACATCGCGGATTTTTTCGACACGGTGGAGATCAACTCCAGCTACTACGGCGCTCCTACGGCGAAGACCGCCGCTTCGTGGGTCCGGCGCGTCAAAGATGCGAAGCCTTTTCGTTTCACCGCCAAGCTGTGGAAGAGGTTCACCCACGAACGCGACAGGGCATGGTCGACGGCGGAGGTGGACCTCGTGCGCGCCGGGTTCGATGTCCTGGCTGATGCGGGCAGGCTCGGCTCCGTGCTGCTTCAGTTCCCCTGGAGCTACAAGCGCACGGACGAGAACCGCGAATGGCTCGGCGACGTTACCCACACGTTCCGCGACTATCCCCTCGTCGTCGAGGTCCGCCACACCTCGTGGCTGATTCCCGAGTTCTTTCAGACTCTCGAGCAGGAGGGGATCGGCTTCGTCAACATCGACCAGCCCATGTACAGGGACTCGATCGGCCCGTCTTCCCACGTGACGTCGCACGTCGGGTACGTTCGGGTTCACGGCCGGAACTACAAGGATTGGTTCCGGGACAAGGCACCCGTCGAGCAGCGGTACAACTACCTGTACACCGCCGAAGAGCTGGAGCCCTGGGCGGAGCGAGCGCGGGAGATCGCGGCAGATCCCGCTACGCGTGAGGTTTACGTAATCACGAATAACCACTACAAGGGCAAGGCAGTAGCGAATGCGGTGATGCTGAAATCCATGGTGACCGGCGGGCGGGCGCTGGCGCCGGGCGGCGTGGTCGAAACCTATGGCGAGACCGTGGCGCCCTACGCCGAGCCAGTCACATCTCCATTGACTGCAAGGTCTTAACAGACTAGATTTCCATACTGAAGCGCAACGTTGCGTGGATGAGCCAGCGAACTACACAGGGACCTGGGAAGTAGCCAGGTCTTTTTTGGTTTTCTGGCGAGAAAGTGCGGCCATTTCGGCCGCGAACAAACAGTAGTCGGCTCGGTACCGCAAAACGGCACTCCGACACAATTGAATGAGGATGTACCGAACATGCGTACCACCGGAAAAGTAAAGTGGTTCAATGATGCCAAGGGTTTTGGCTTCATCACACCTGAGAACGGGCAGAAGGATTGCTTCGTTCATCACTCCGCGATCCAGGGCAACGGCTTCAAGTCGTTGGCCGAGGGTGAGCGGGTTGAGTTCGATATCGTGCAGGGCCAGAAGGGCCCGGCGGCAGAGAACGTCACCAAGCTCCGCGATTAATTCGTAGCTTGCTGACAGCAGCATGGAAGAAGCGGGGCCGCCTGGAGCGATTCGGGTCGGCCCCGTTTTTTTTTCACGACTGACTTCACACCCCAGGAGGAGTATGGCCAAGGAAGAAGCTATCGAGCTCGAAGGAACGGTAACGGAAGTTCTGCCCGACGCGACGTTCCGGGTGCAGGTGAACAACGGGCACGATGTTCACGCCACCATCGCGGGAAAAATGCGCCGCTTTCGCATCAGGGTACTCGCGGGAGACAGAGTCACGCTCGAGGTCTCCCCCTACGACCTGACGCGAGGCCGGATCACCTTTCGGCACAAGGGCTGATCCCGGGTTTCAGTCTTGCGGTTGTGATTGCCATGACCCCCGTTCGCTATCCGGTCCTCGCCGGATTGCTTCTGCTCTCCGCCGTCGCTTGCAAGCGGGATAACGATCGGTTCGCGACCGGCACTGGCACGTCCGCATTCATGGACGACGCGTCGCCCGAGGCGCTCGAGGCGATGTCGATCCAGATCGACTACCGTCTCACCGACGAGAACTTCGCAAAGTGGGAAATCGCGCAGCGCAATCTCGACCGCCTTCCCCGGTCTGCGTTTCCGGCTGAGCGCCGGGAAGGCCGTGGAAACGTGATCGATCGGGCGGTGGCGCGGCTCGAGTCCAGCCCGCGGGCGCGGACGACGATCGAAGCG
>DASTTD010000424.1:0-3295 GCA_035760325.1 Gemmatimonadaceae bacterium | reverse complement strand
GACCGGTCCGGTCGTGACGCAGTTCGAAGTGGCGCCAGCGGCGGGTGTGAAAGTGCGGCAGATCGCGAATCTTTCCAATGATCTCGCGCTCGCGATGCGCGCGCAGAGCATCCGCATCGTCGCTCCGATTCCCGGGAAGGGAGCTGTTGGTGTCGAAGTTCCCAACCCCAATCCGGAGATGGTCGCGTTCCGCGAGCTCATCGAGTCGCGCGAGTTCCAGAACGCCCGCGCCGCGCTGCCCATCGCCCTCGGCAAGGATCTCGAAGGCCGGCCCGTCATCGCCGATCTGGCGAAGATGCCACACCTGCTCATCGCCGGCGCTACGGGTTCCGGAAAGTCAGTCTGCATCAACACCCTGATCACGAGCCTGGTCTACCGCCATACTCCGACGACGCTCCGCTTCCTGATGGTGGACCCGAAGATGGTGGAGCTCTCGGTCTACAACGTTCTTCCGCATCTGCGTCACAAGGTGGTGACCGACAACCGCGATGCAGCCGCGGTTCTGAAATGGGCGGTGCTCGAGATGCAGCACCGCTATGAGCTCCTCGCCGCCAACGGCGCTCGCAACATCCAGGATTTCAACCGCAAGGTTCAGGAAGGTGCGCCGCTCAGGAACGCGCGCGACAAGAGCGTGGCATTCGAGAATCTCGAATACACGGGCGGAATTGTTCCGTACATCGTGCTGATCATCGACGAGC
This sequence comes from Gemmatimonadaceae bacterium, assembly GCA_035760325.1. Classification (GTDB taxonomy): domain Bacteria; phylum Gemmatimonadota; class Gemmatimonadetes; order Gemmatimonadales; family Gemmatimonadaceae; genus UBA4720. The sequence goes on along the minus strand of DASTTD010000424.1, from coordinate 2,597 downwards.
TCGCGGATCTGATGATGACGGTGCAGGGCGAGGTCGAGACGCCGCTGGCGATGCTGGCGCAAAAGGCGCGCGCGATCGGCATTCACCTCATCCTCGCGACGCAGAGGCCGAGCGTGAACGTGATCACGGGTTTGATCAAGGCGAACTTCCCGAGCAGAATCGCGTTTCGCGTCGCTTCACAGGTCGACAGCCGCACGATCCTCGATGGCATGGGAGCGGAGTCATTGCTCGGGAACGGCGACATGTTGTTCATTCCGCCGGGCAAGTCCGAGCCGGCCCGCTTGCAGGGCGCCTACATCTCGAGCGAGGACACCGAGCGGCTGACCGGCTGGTACGAGCTGAGGCGCGAGCAGCGCAAGGCGGCGTTCGAGGCGCAGGGTCTCATCGTCGACGAGCGCCCGAGCGAAGAGGACATCATCGAGGCCATTCGGAAGAAGGAAGCCGAAGAGGCCGGCGGCTCCGACGCCGAGAGTCTCGACGATTCCGACCGGGACAAGCTGTTTCGCGAGGCGGCCGAGATCGTGATTCAGCACCAGCAGGGCTCGACGTCGCTGCTGCAGCGGCGGTTGAAGGTCGGCTACGGCCGCGCCGCGCGCATAATCGACCAGCTGCACCTCGCCGGCATCCTCGGCCCGCCCGATGGATCAAAGCCCCGCGACGTGCTGGCGGGTCTGGCGGACCTCGATCGCATAGCCGGACCGAGGACCTGATAGCAGGCTGACTGTCGCTGGCGGTCCCGTTGGGCTGCGCTTATAGTAGGCGGGCCCTCGATACGACTACTGGATCTAGCGGTCGCGCAGGAGGATAGTTGGCAACGAATCAGCTCGACTCCAGACAGGCGCTGGCCGCCGAAATCGCCGAGACGGTCCGCGCCGGACTGCAGGCGAAGCACGCCGCGGAGAACCTCAGCGTAACGATCGAAAAGAGTCTGCTCGAGGAGGCACGGCGGGCGGAGCTCAAGCTCGCATACCTCCGGCTCGCCGGGGCGGGAGTGTTCGCGGTGTTCGTGCTCGGCCAATTCCTCCTCAGCAAGGTCGCCGATGCGACACCGCCGGCGATCGGCGGCTTTGCCGCTGCCCTTGGCTGGATGACTTATGCGGCGGCCGTGCTCGGAGTTCTCCGCAAGGAATGGTACCAGCCGTGGATGCGGAAAGCGTTTCCAGCCGCTGACGCTTTCCTGCTCGTCGCCGCACTCGGAGTTACGCGCGTCGGCGCTGATCCGTTCGCGGCACCTTCTTCACTGTCTACCACGTTCGCCGTTCTCTGCGTCGTACTGGCTTTCACCGGCGCGTTTCGCCTCACCCGCTCTGCCGTCCAGCTGACGGGTGGCCTCGCCGGGACAGCTCTCGTGGTAGCGGCTACCCTGGGATGGCTGCCTTTTCTGGCCGCCGGCGGTGCACTCGTCGCTGTTGCGCTGGCTGGAGTCCTTGCCCTCGGCGTCACTGACATGGTTCGCCGGGTGGTGATGAACGAAGTCGGCCGCGTCACGATGGACCGTCTGTACGACGACGCCCAACGCGTCATCGACGCCCGCGAAGAGATCCTCCGCATCGTCGCGCATGACCTCAGGAATCCGCTCAACACGATCTCCATGGCTACCTCGGCGCTCCTTGATATGCCGGGAGCCGACGCGGGGCAGAAAAGCCCCCTCCGTATCATCAGAAGATCAGGCGAGCGCATGAATCATCTCATCCAGGATCTCCTGAGCGTCACGACCATCGAGGCGGGCAGACTGTCGATCGCGCCGCGCAGACTGCATGTGAACGAGCTGCTGCACGAGGCCCAGGAAGCGCTGGAGCCGATAGCGCGCGAGAAATCCCTGACACTGTCGGTCGACGCGGCAGCAGACCTGCCGCCCGTCCGCGCCGACTCCTGGCGGATGCTCCAGGTTTTCTCGAATCTCGTTGGCAACGCGGTCAAGTTCACACCGCCGGGTGGTTCGATCACACTATCGGCGACGAGGGCCAATGGAAAAGTGCGTTGCTCGGTAACCGACACCGGGCCCGGTATACCCCCAGCACAGATCCCGCGGCTGTTTGGAAAGTTCTGGCAGGCGAAGCGCGGCGATGGCCGCGGCGTCGGACTCGGTCTCGCCATCGCCAAGGGCATCGTCGAGGCGCATGGCGGCACCATTTCGGTCGAGAGCGAGCTGGGGAAGGGCAGCGTCTTTTCCTTCGAGCTGCCCGTCTGGGACGAGAAGTCGCGCATGGAGACGACGACGGGCGCGTACCGCACGACAGGCTCTTTTTCGTCCACAGGTCCATCGCAATACACGGAGCAAACAACAGCGCGATAAGCGCCCCGTAGGGAACTTTTTCGCGTTTTGAGTCGACCGTTGTTCCGTCGTGCGTTGTTGCGTTAACGCAACAACGGTTAACGCAAAAACGGAAAACTCAGGACGCGCCCTCAACGTCCGCACGACGAGTACGCGCCGCGACCCACCGATCCTTCCCTTGGCTCTACCGCCCTCCGATCCTGTACTCTTTCGGCGGTTCCGCTCCCAGCAAGTGCCGAACGAAATAATCCCAGCGCCGCCGCATCATGTAGCTCCCGTACTCGCCGTATCCGTGACGAGCGTGAGGAAGAACGAGGAGATC
>DASTTD010000423.1:0-4493 GCA_035760325.1 Gemmatimonadaceae bacterium | reverse complement strand
TTCACATGTCGACCGGCGAGGGCGCCGACATCATTCGCGCCGCCCAGGCGCGTGGAGTCCCGGTGCTCGCCGAGACGTGCGTGCAGTACCTGGTGCTCGATGATTCGGTGTTCGAGCGCGAGGACGGACACCTGTTCGCCTGCTGCCCTCAGCTGAAGAAGCCGAAGGACGTGGACCGTCTGTGGAAGGGCATGCGCGGTGGGGAAGTGTCGGTGGTATCGACCGACACCTGCACCTTCAATCGAGAGCAGAAGGCGATGTGGAGCGGCGACTGGACGAAGATTCCAATGGGAATGCCCGGGCTCGAAACGCTGCTTCCTCTCACCTACACGCATGGCGTGCTCGGAGAGAAGATCGGTCTCGAGGACATGTGCATGAAGCTGAGCACCAACCCCGCGCGAATAATGGGATTGTATCCGAAAAAAGGCGCGATTCAGGTCGGTGCGGATGCGGATCTCGCGATAATACACCCGAAGAAAACTCATCAGGTGAAGTCCGGCGATGGCTCGATGGAGACCAATGCCGACTGGTCCCCCTATGAAGGCTGGGACCTCGCCGGGTTCTCGCGCACGACCCTCTCCCGGGGCGAGGTGATCGTCGACGATTATAGCGTCGTCGGAACGGAGGGCAGGGGGCAGTGGCTTCCGCGCAGGACTGCCGGACTGCAGTCGGCCACGCCTTCGGTCGCGGGAAGAACCTCGTGACGACAGTGGCAGCGGACGCTCCCTACGCGTCCGTGCGGGCGGTAAACAGCGAAGAGATGAAGAACAGTCCGCTCTGGAACGAGGATCTCGCTCCGACGACTCCCGCGCAGCGGACGTGGTCCACCTACAACATCGCCGCGCTGTGGATCGGGATGAGCGTCGTCATCACGACCTATACGCTCGCGTCGGGGCTGATGCAGCAGGGAATGATGTGGTGGCAGGCGATGGTGGTGATTCTGCTCGGCAACGTGATCGTGCTCATTCCGATGATCCTCAACGCGCACGCCGGGACCAAGTACGGGGTGTCGTTTCCGGTGCTCTGCCGCGCCAGCTTCGGAGTCCGCGGAGCAAATATCGCGGCGATGCTGAGAGCCGTGGTGGCGTGCGGGTGGTTCGGAATCCAGACCTGGATCGGCGCGCTCGCGCTCGATATGCTGTTGCGCGCGGCCTGGCCGGCGTGGGCACAGGTCACGGGCTCGACCGCAATCGCGTTCGGTATCTTCTGGCTCATTCAGGTTGCGATCATCCTCAAGGGAACAGAGGGAATCAAGATCCTCGAGAGCTGGTCCGCGCCGCTGCTCCTGGCTGGAGGCGGCGTTCTGCTCTGGTGGGCGATCAGCAACGGTGGCGGGCTCTCGAACGTTCTGACGGAATCACAGCGGCTCCAGAGTGGGACCGCGAATTTCTGGGCGTTGTTTCCTGCCGCGCTCACCGCGAACGTCGGCTACTGGGCTACGCTGAGCCTCAACATCCCCGACTTCACGCGGTACGCGAAGAGCCAGCGCTCACAGGCGTTCGGGCAGGCGCTTGGGCTTCCGACGACGATGACCGCGTTCGCCTTCATCGGAGTAGCGGTTACGAGCGCGACGATCGTGATATTCGGCGAGGCGGTCTGGGATCCAGTGGTACTCGTCAGCCGGATCGGCTCCGCCGGCGTGATCATCTTCGCGGCACTCGTCGTTCTCGCCGCGCAGCTGACGACCAACATGGCGGCCAACGTGGTGTCGCCGTCGAACGATTTCTCGAATCTCAGCCCGCGGCGGATCAGCTACGTGACAGGCGGCCTCATCACCGCGGTGCTGGGGGTGCTGATGATGCCGTGGAAGCTCTATTCCGACGCGGCTGCCTACATCTTCACCTGGCTGCTCGGCTACTCGAGTCTGATGGGAGCCCTCGGCGGTATTCTCATCGCGGATTACTGGGTGGTCCGCAAGCAGCAGCTCGCCGTGGACGACCTGTACCGGGAGAGGGGAATCTATACGTATCGAAACGGCTTCAATCCCCGCGCGATCCTCGCCCTCGTAGTTTCGATCGCGCCGGTGGTTCCGGGATTTCTCCGCGCCGTCACGACCCCCGGAGGCGCGGTAGCCGATCCCAATTTCTTCGACCGCGTTTACTCTTATGCGTGGTTCGTGACTTTCGCTCTCAGCTTCATCATCTACTGGCTGTCGATGCGCGGCGATGACGCTCGCTCGGCGTCATCGGGACAATAAGGGAGTACAGATGCCTCGTGTTGTAAAATGCGGCCTGATCCAGGCGACCCATGCGTGCGCGACCGACGAGCCTCTCGAGACAATTCGGGAGGCCAATATCGCGAAGCATCTCAAGCTTCTCGACGAGGCAGGACGCCTGGGTGTCCAGGTCGTCTGCATGCAGGAGATTTTCACCGGTCCTTATTTCTGCGCCGAGCAGAATACCAAGTGGTACGATACCGTCGAGCGGATTCCGGATGGGCCGACCACCCGGCTGATGCAGGAAGTCGCGAAGCGGCACTCGATGGTGATCGTGGTGCCCATCTACGAGGAAGAGGGAACCGGAGTCTACTACAACACGGCCGCGGTGATCGACGCCGACGGAACGTATCTGGGCAAGTACAGGAAGAACCACATCCCGCATTGCGGGCCCGGGTTCTGGGAGAAGTTCTACTTCAAGCCCGGCAATCTCGGCTATCCCGTTTTCAAGACGCAGTACGCCGACGTCGGCGTCTACATCTGCTACGATCGCCACTTTCCCGAGGGCGCCCGCGAGCTGGGCCTGAACGGGGCGGAGATCGTGTTCAATCCATCGGCGACGGTGGCCGGTCTCTCCGAGTACTTGTGGAAGCTCGAGCAGCCCGCGCATGCGGTGGCGAACGCTTTCTTCGTCGGCGCGATCAACCGCGTGGGCTTCGAGAAGCCGTGGAACATCGGTGAGTTCTACGGGCAGAGCTACTTCTGCGATCCGCGGGGGAGGATGGTGGCGGAGGCGGCGCGCGATCGCGACCAGCTGATTACGGCGGAGCTGGATCTTGATCAGATTCGCGAGGTGCGAAACGTGTGGCAGTTTTACCGCGACCGGCGGCCTGAGACGTATTCCGGGTTGTGTAAGCTGTAAGATCTTTACTGCAACTGAAGACTACCTGCCGGGAGCGGTCGGCGGGCCAGCGATTGGCTACGGGCTCACTACCTTCTAAAGCGTTGAACTCCTAACTGGATTGGTCCATGAACGATCGTACCTCCACGGCTCCCGCAACCGCCGATTCGCGCCAGCTCGCGGATTTCTTCGTCATCCTTATCGGAATGTCTCTTCTGGGCCTGGCGCTCTATGGCGGTCCGCTCGTCGCGACGGGAGAAACCGAGGAGATCCGATATGGGCAGGTCGTCTGGCTGGTCTTGTTCATCACCGGAAGTGTCGCGCTGATCGCCACCGGAATGGCTCAGTGGGAGCGGTGGCAGACGATCGCGCGAATCGTGCTCGCGGTTGACGGGTTGATCCTCCTGGCCGGTCTGCTGGCATTCAACAATTTCGGCGTAAGAGCGCTTCTCAGCGTCGCTCTGCCCGGTGTCGCGTTCATCGTGCTCTCGCGCTTTCTTGGCCCGATCCCGCGACCCGCGACCGCCCGTAGTGAGGTCCGGTGATGCCGGGCGCTCCCGGGTAAGTCGAGCGGATGAAGGAGCAGGACTTCGCGATTGACAGCGACATCCGGCGGGCGTCAACCCTGCCAGGACACGTGTATTCCGATCCCGAATACTTCGAGCTGCAAAAGGACCGCGTCTTCGCGCGGAGCTGGCAATGGGTCGGTGATTCGGCGAGGGTACGCGCTCCGGGCAGAGTGTTCCCCTTCACCATGCTCGAGGGCTCTCTGGACGAGCCACTCGTTCTCACCGCTGACGATGAAGGAGTCGTTCGCTGCCTCTCCAACGTCTGCACGCACCGAGGCGCGATCGTCGTGGAAGGCGAAGGTCACCTCAAGTCATTGCGGTGCCGTTATCACGGCCGGCGCTTCGCACTCGATGGAAAATTCGTCTCGATGCCCGAGTTCGATACGACGGAAGGCTTTCCATCCGCAAAAGACAGTCTGCCAGCGCTTCCGCTCGAGAGTCTGGGACCGCTGCTCTTCAGCGGCCTGGCTCCCGAGATTCCGTTCGACGAGTGGATTGCACCCGTCATGGAGCGGGTGTCATGGATGCCGCTCGACCAGTTCACGCGTGATTCCGCTTCGTCGCACGATTATCTGATCAACGCCAACTGGGCGCTGTACTGCGACAATTACCTGGAAGAGTTTCACATCCCGTACGTGCACGCCGGCCTGTCGGACCAGCTTGACTACTCGAGCTATCGCACTGAGAGGTTTCGTTACGGGAATCTGCAGCTTGGCATCGCCAAGGCGGGCGAGCCTGCTTTCGAGCTTCCCTCCGGGCACCCGAACCATGGCGAGAGAGTAGCCGCCTTTTATTTCTGGTTGTTCCCGAATCTGATGCTCAACTTCTATCCGTGGGGACTCTCGCTCAACGTCGTCGCGCCGCTGGG
>DASTTD010000422.1:0-6517 GCA_035760325.1 Gemmatimonadaceae bacterium | reverse complement strand
AGCTCAGCCTCGATCGTCCGGGCCGTCTCTTCCGCCGCCGCTTCGTCGCGACTGTAGTTGATTGCGACGTGCGCGCCCTCGCGGGCCAACCTTATGGCGATCGCTTGTCCGATGCCTGAGCTTCCACCGGTGACCAGCGCGCGCTTGCCGGCGAGGCCGTTCACGATCCTGATTGCCGCTGGCGATCGCACCCCCACCCGCCGTCTGATTCCCGGTCGTCGCCGAGCGACGTGGACGAGGGAGTGAGAAGCAGAATCCAGAACCGCTCACCGGCGTCCCGGCTGGCAACCGCGTTGAAGAACACGTGTAGTCGGCGCGCAAGGGTCGCACCACCACGCCTGGATACCGCCCAGCGAGCTTCGTGGTCGGCGGAAACCGCCCGAGATGCAATCAACTCGTCAACAGCGCCGACTGGAGCGCGCACTGGTCCGTCATCCACTTTCCGTTGTACTCGCCGATCGCTCCCCGCGCCGGAAACTACATCACGGGTCGATCGGGATCCGCTGTTCCACCCCGCGAGACCGAGAACTGAAGCCCGGTAGTATACGACGCCGGCTGATTGTTCATGAATGCCATCGCCTGCCGGGCGTACTCGTCCCGCGCCTGCTCGGCGGTGCGCCGCCCCGTCACCACGTCGTTGGCCAGATTCACCGCCAGGAAGTTCATCTCTTCCTTGTCGCAACGCGCCGACAGCTCCCCCTTTGTTCGCTCGACTATCACGCTGCCATCGTACGCGGCGAGCTCGTCGAACTTGTCGGGCGGCACCCGGTAGTCGACGAACTGCTCCATGACATCCGTATGCTGCTTGGGAAAGCTGTGCGGGACTTCTTCCCTGGAGATGATGGTCCGCTTCCACGGTCCCGTCGCATACCATACCAGCATTGTCGGCGTTGTCTCATTGGGCGGGCCGTACTTGCCGATCATGTGCTGGGCGGCGTCCCGCGACGCCTTGGGCCAGCCGGCGATCCCGGAGGTGACGGCGGCGGCCGTCACGACTTGCCCGGGCGGGGTCGTCGAAACGGTAGTTGGAGCGCACCCAGCCAGGGCGACGCCGGTACATGCCAATGCGGTCGCAAAGTATCTCATCGATTCATCCTCGCGTTGGAATTCAGCCGCGCGAGGTGCAGATGGAGGGCCAGCTCGCGAAAAGGCGTGCGTATCAGTTACGGGGGATTTCTCGTACTGCGACAGACAGCTACGGATGCCCCGCTCGCCGACGGCGTTCTGCTGCAACCCGAGTGGGCCTGGGCCGCTGAGCTCGTGGCGTCAGCCAGGTCTTAAGCACTGCTGACTGACTGCGGACTGCGGACTAACCGCTATTTCGGACTGCTGACTAATTGCTGACTGCGGACCTACTGCGAACTGCGGACAAACACCCCCGTTGTCCGTATTGCGTCTCCCTCACACGCCAGTTAGTCCGCAGTCAGTCCGCAGTTAGTCCGCAGTCCGAAATAGCGGTTAATCCGTAATTTCTGGTCGCGTTCCTCGCCGCTGAGCCCCGCGGCCACGAGGTGTGCCTCTGGCAGCCCCGGCAGGTAGTCTTCGGTTGCAGTGACGGTGACAAAGAAAGGCGGCCAGGCGTCCATAGGAGGTATGTTCAAGAGCCTATTCCTGTTCAGTCTGGTCGGCCTCGCGCTCATCGGCTTTCTCTTCGCCCGAGCGGGACGGAAACCCGACCCTGTCGCCCCTGAGCGCGCGCCGCCGACAGTTGGGCCTGACGGCGTGATCAGCGTCGGATCGATACGGCTCTGGCAGGACTACGATGCGAACGAGGTCGCGGCTGACAATCAATACAAGGGCAAGCCGGTGCGGGTCATGGGGCGCGTCCTGGCGGTCGAGAAGAACCTGATGGGGGCGGCGATGGTCGATCTCCCCAGCGGCAACCAGTTCTTCCGCACCATCGCGATACTGACGCCTGAAGACACGCCGCGCGCCGCGATGCTCACCAAAGGAGACACCATCGTCGTCCAGTGCCAAGGCGGCGGGATGATGATGCGCATGGCCCAGCTCGACGACTGCATCCTGCTGCGCCCTGAGTAGACCTGGGCTGCGGAGCTCAGTAAGGCACTGCGGACTGCGGACTAACTGCCATTTCGGACTGCTGACTAATTGCTGACTGCGGACCTACTGCGAACTGCGGACAACATCTGAGTTGTCCGTATTGCGTCTCCTCACACGCCAGTTAGTCCGCAGTTAGTCCGCAGTAGTCCGTAATCCGAAGTTAGTCCGGATCACCCGATGATCGTCGCCTTGTTTCCAATCGTGGGACTCGCCCTGAGTCTCCATACTGCTTCAAATGTCGCCACCGTCCAGCCCACCACCGTAACGAATCGCTGAACCGCCGCAGCCACGAGCTGTGCCGCTGACGGTCGCCAGCAGCTAGTCCCGGTCGAGCTCGAGAGGGATCGGGATGCGGATCCGCGTCATCAGCCGCGCAAACCGCGGGTCGTTGCGCAGATAGTCCAGCCGCCGATCCGCCTGCAGGCTGAGCACGGGCTGAATGCCCCACTTCTCCTGCCGCTCGAACCAGAGAAACGCCGAGTCCGCTTTCCCCTGATCGGCGTACACGAGGCCGCGGTAAGCAGCGTACTGCTCGTTCGATGCATCCGCACGCGCGAACGCCTGTCGCGCCAGGTCGCTTCGTCCCATTCGGTGGTGTATCGCCGCCATGGTCCTCAACGCACGTGGATGTCGGGGAACGATCTCGAGGGCCCGGTGCAGCATTCGAACGGCGTCCCTGTATCGTCCGTTGTCGGCGTATGTGCGCGCCATGTTCTCGAGAACCCAGGGATTGCGGCGAACCCAGGCAGAGTCGGGCTCCTCACCGATGGTTTTTTCGAATTGACTTAAAGCTGCGGGATGATCTCCCGAAGCATTCAGAAAAGTCGCGTAATTGTTCTGTGCCTGCAGATCGAGAGGCGCGAGCTGCGCGGCGCGTCCTGTCTCGATGACCGCGTCGCGGACCCGGCCGATCATCATCAGCATTACACCGTACCATTGATGCGCGACGGGATCCGCGGGGTCGAGTGAAATTGCTTTTCGATGCTCGCCCTCCGCTCGCACAAAGTCGTGCTCCCAGGCGAGCGCGGTCGCCAACGCGGTGTGCGGTGACGCGAGCATGCTGTCCAACTCGATGCTGCGCTGCGCCGCCGCCCTCGCCTTGGGAAACATTGCTTCCGCCGGCCGGTAACCGAAGTATCCGAGCCTGACGTACGCCATGGCGAGATGGGCATGGGCCGCGGCGTATCCAGGATCGAGCTCAGTCGCGCGCCGAAAGTGGCCGATTGCCTCATCCAGGCCGGCGCTCGTGCGATCGTCCCACGCGTTCAGCCCACGCAAGTACGCGTCGCGGGCCGCGGGAAGGGGAGCTCTGACTGCAGGTGTTGCCGCACGCGCGGCCGCGGCAGAGCGCGGATCGGTGGCTTGACCATTCTTCACCGCGAGCACACCAATCAGTAGAACGGGAATGATCGCGAAGAAGGCGAGAGCGGCGAATCGCGAACGTTCCATGCTCGAGCGCGCGCGATGCGGCGCGCGTGACGGCTGACTATCTGTTACGGCGATCCCAGCGGGTGATGGCTGACTATTTATCACCGCGATTTCAGCACGCGACGGCTCACGATTTGTGACGGAAGTTTCCGCGCGGGGCGCCTGACTCAGAGCGGTGACGAGCCGCTCGATCCCGGAATCCGGCTCCATCTCCAGCTGCTGTCGCACCAGATCCTGATACCGCCGCGCTTCCTTCACTGCGCCGGAGCGGTCTCCGGCGTCCGCGAGCGCAATCATCAGCTTTTTCGTCGGGCCGGCGGAAAGCGGATCGGAGCGCGCGAGCTTGCGGCGCCAGACGACTTCCTGCGCACGATCTCCCGCCGTTGCCGCGCGATCGGCAAGCATCTCGATCGCCGTCTGATACTCCAGCAACACTCGCACGCGCTCGGTGTCGATCCACGCCTCGAGCTCCCGGCTGTCGCCGAAATGAAATCCATCGAGAAGCGGTCCCTTGTAGAAGCTGACGGCAACTTCCCAGCGATTCGCGGCTATCGCGGCTTCGAGCTCCCAGGTGTCGACGCGAACGAGGTCCGGATTCAGCCTCAGATCCTGTCCGGTCGAGAGAATGACATCGCCGCCCAGGGTGTGGCGTATACCATAGACTGCCTGATCGAGGGCGTGGCGCGCGCGTGCGGCAGTGCTTTCAGGCCAGAGATAAGACTCGATGCGATTGCGGGAAAGTCCTTGTCGGCGTCCGAGCGCCAGGATCGCCAGCAGTCCCAGCCGTCGCTTCTGTTGCGCGGCCGGAGGGACGACACCGGCGTCATCGCGCAGTGAAAGGGTTCCGAGAAGCTCGAGGACCAACATTTGTCGCCGCCTACTATCCTGTGACTTCTGGGTGAGTTTCCGGTGATGCCGGGCTTCTATCATGGGGGGCAATGTTCACGCGGTCAACCGCGAATTATTCCGGAAGACCCGAAACCCGATGGAGGCACAAGATGATGCACCGAATGGCTTTACCGATGCTCGCGCTCCTCGCCGCCAGTGGCTGCAGCCCCGGCCGCGCTACCGAACCGACCGATCCCACTGCCACTCTCGGAGCGAGAGAGGTTGTAGCCAGCGCGATGCCGGCGTCCGTCCGCAGCGGACCCGTGAACGTCACGAAAGAGTGCTCGACGTACACCGGTCAGTCCGGCGACATCTGCACCATCACCGCTTCCGACCTCGCGGCGCTTCCAGCCGGAACGACGATCACCTATGCAAGCCCTGCTGCCCCGCCGAACCTCGACACCGACGTCGTGATCGACCCGCCTGGCCCGGGTAACAACCAGGCCTACGGCCATTGCACGCTGAGCCTGGTGACCGGCATCGGCACCTGCACCATCTCCGGGGGAACGGGGAAATTCACCCACCTGCAAGCGACGGTCGCCGTCGCGTACCTGGGCGGCCCAAACTACGGATGGACTGGCACCTACCGATACGAGCCGTAACGGAAAGCCTGCATTCGAAGACGACCTGTCAGCGGCACCCGCCCGCGGCCATGAGCTACGGCTCCGAGACCCCGGCAGGTAGTCTTCTTTTGCGGTTCTGCTGAAACTTCCAACCAAATAGACGCATAGGGTATCCAAAGAGGCAGAGAGTTCAGCTAACACCCTCCTTCGGATTGCCCGCCATGATCGCCAACGTGCTCCCTCTGCTGGGACTCTTCCTGTCTCTTCAGACGTCCCAGCAAGTCGCCGTCGCCGAGACCGCAAACCCATCGCGGTCTCCTTCGGCGGTCCCCCTTCCTACCGATACCAGCGCAACCGCGGTCCGCGCCGCCTCGGCCCCCGTGATCGACGGCAGGGATGACGATGCTGTCTGGCGGACGACTCCGGCGATCACGGGATTCAAGCAATGGCGCCCGACCGAAGGCAAGGCTCCCCGCTACAAGACCGAAGCGAAGATCGCCTACGATGCGTCGAACCTCTACGTGTTCATCCGCGCGCACGATCCGCACCCCGACAGCATCATCAAGCTTCTGGAGCGACGTGACAGCTACACGTCTTCGGACATGTTCTGGGTCTTCATCGACTCCTATCACGACAAGCGCACCGGCTTCGAGTTCGGCGTCAACGCCGCCGGCGTGAAAACCGACGCCGCCATTTACAACGACGGCAACGAAGACTTCGCCTGGGACGGCGTCTGGGACGTAAAGACCCGGATCGATTCCGCCGGGTGGACGGCCGAGTACCAGATCCCGCTCTCGCAGATGCGGTATAGCCGGGGCCGGGAGCACACCTTCGGCATCATCATCGATCGCTACAACTACAGGTACGCCGAACGTGAGAGCTGGCCGCTGCTGCGGCAGTCGAGGCCAGGCTTCGTGTCACAGTTCGGGTCACTGCATGGGCTCGATGACCTCGAGAATCCCCGCAAGCTCGAGCTGATGCCTTACGTCGTCACCAGGACCGCGAACAAGATCGTGAACAACGCTTTCGACCAGACACAGAATGTGGCCGTCGGTGGAGACGTGAAGTACCGCATCGCTCCAAACCTCACCCTGGACGCGACGATCAACCCGGACTTCGGCCAGGTCGAGGCGGATCCCGCCGTGCTGAACCTCTCCGCGTTCGAGTCGTTCTTCGACGAGCGGCGCCCGTTCTTCGTCGCCGGTCGCGGGCTGTTCAGTCAGGACGTCAACTGCAGCGCCGTCAATTGCAGCGGTGAAAACCTCTTCTATAGCCGTCGCATCGGGCGAACTCCGCAGCTCGCCGGCATCTATGGCGATACCGTCGCTCAGGATCCCACCACCATCCTCGGCGCCGCCAAGCTGATCGGCCGCTGGCCGCGCGGCTTCACGATCGGAGTGCTCGACGCGCTGACGAAAAGAGAGGCGAGTCCGGGAGACACGACTTTTGCCCCGCTCACGAACTACGCCGTCGTGCGCGCGACCCAGGATTTTCGCGGCGGGAACAGCACGATCGGCGCGATGGTCACCGCGGTGAATCGGAGACTCGATGAATGGTCGTCGCCGTACCTCGCGTCG
>DASTTD010000421.1:0-3251 GCA_035760325.1 Gemmatimonadaceae bacterium | reverse complement strand
CGTACGCGTTCTGGGTTTTTCAGCTGTTCGGGTTCACGAACGCGAAGCTGCTGGATGGCGGAAGGATGAAGTGGGAGCAGGAAGGGCGTCCTTTCACCACCGACGTGCCGCGTTTTCCGGCCACCGACTACAAGGCGCCGGAACGCTCGGACGAGCGCATCCGTGCTTTCTTTCGTGAAGTGCGACAGCATTCGGAAGCGGGTAAGCCTTTGATCGACGTTCGCTCACCGGAAGAGTTCACGGGCCAGCGCACGCACATGCCCGACTATCCGCAGGAGGGAACGCTGCGCGGCGGGCACATCGCCGGCGCTCGCAGTGTCCCCTGGGCCCGGGCGGCGAATCCGGACGGCAGCTTCAAGGACGCGGATTCCCTGCGCGCGATCTACGAGCAGGAGAAGGGATTGAAGAAGAGCGACGACATCATCGCCTACTGCCGCATCGGCGAGCGCTCTTCACATACCTGGTTCGTCCTCACCTATCTGCTCGGCTACGACAGCGTCAGGAATTACGACGGCAGCTGGACGGAGTGGGGGAATACGGTGCGGGCGCCGATCGAGACGGGGCCGGAGAAGTGAGCCCGGCTTCCGGTGCGCAACCGCCCAAGCCGCTGGCGCGCGTCAGGGTCAAGTGGGCTGGTGAGCAGCGGTTCGATACCGGTCGCGAGAACGGCCCGGTCGCACGATTCGACGGCGAAGGAAAAACCGGGCAGAGTCCGACAGACGCGCTGCTCAGCGCGCTAGCATCGTGCGTATCCGTGGACGTTGTCGAAATTCTCGCGAAGCGGCGTACGCCCGTTGAATCCCTTCAGGTCGATGTCGTGGGCGAGAGGGTCGACACCATCCCGCGGCACTTTCGTCACATCACGCTCAATTTCGCAATTACTGGAAAAGGAATTGAGCCTGATCAGGCCCAGCGGGCCATCGAGCTAGCAGTTACGAAGTACTGCTCAGTGCGCGATTCATTGCGTGAAGACATGAAAGTCGACTGGACGATCGACCTCAGCTAGGAACGCCGCTTTTGCGCTTTGGACGCCGCCGAGTAGGGCGCCCATTTCCGCTCTGAGTCCTCGATCTCTTCTCGCAGCTTGAGATAGCTGTCGTAGCGCTCGGCGCTGATGCGCCCGGCTTCGACCGCCGCTTTGACGCCGCACGACGGCTCGACCCGGTGAGTACAGTCTCCGAACTTGCAGGATGGCATCTCGGGCCGGAATTCCCGGAAACACGCGTCGAGATTCTCCGACGCCAGGCCCCACATTCCCACTTCGCGTAACCCCGCAGTATCTACCACGTAACCCGCGTCGGGCAACGGATGCAGTAACGCTCCGACAGTCGTATGCCGGCCCTTGTTCACCGACTCGCTCACTTCGCCGACACGCAAATCGAGACCGGGATACATCGCGTTCATCAGCGACGACTTGCCCACTCCGGACGGGCCCGTAAGGACAGAAGTCTTTCCGGCGAGCTCGTCGTGCAGCTCCGTCAATCCGACGTTCTGCTTGACGCTGGTATAGTGCACGGGATACCCAGCCGCTGAGTAATCGCCGAAGGTTTTTTCGGACTCGGCGCGGTCCACGAGCTCAACCTTGTTGATGATTATCCGCGACTCCAGCGAGTTCCCCTCGGCGATCACGAGAAACCGGTCGAGCATCCGCCGGTGCGGCTCCGGCTTCGCCGCCGAAAAAACAATCACGACCTGATCTACATTGGCGGCAACGATCCGCTCGCCCTGTCCCCCGCCCGGCTCACGCCGCGCCAGCTTCGATCGCCGCGGCAGAATCTCGGCGATCGCCCAGTGCGTTCCGGTTTCGTCTTCCTCGAGGATGACGTCGTCGCCGACCGCGAGCTTCCTGCTCTCGTCACGCTCCTTCTTGAGGCGGCCCCGCAGCGAAGCCTCATGGGTCTCACCTGATTCAGCCCGCACGTGCCAGACGCCACCAGTTCCCTTGAGCACGACGCCCTGCTTTCGGGTCAAGCGGTACCCTCTTGTCCCATTGCTTCAGACCAGGCGAGCAGCTCCGCCTTACGCGACGCGATCAACTTGTCGAGCAGCGCCTTCACTTCATTGAGAGTCAGGTTTCCGACGGTGGCGCGAACTTCGTCCTCCGTGCGTCCAAGCGCGAGGAAATCGGTCTCCAGGTGGCCGACCGCGACCGGGTCGTTGGCGCGCCAGCGCACGAACAGCAGGTATGCACCATACGGATGCTCCTCGTCGTTGCCGACATCGGTGACTATCTCGACGCTGTACGACGCGCGATCGCTCCCCTCGAACGCCGCGGGGCGGCTATGCACAGCCATGTACCCGCCAATGGTGTTGGCGTCGCCCTTCTCCGGCTGCGGGGGCTTGAACTGACCCATCGCTACTCGCGCCGCCGCGCTACCATTTCCTTCAGCACGTTACCCGTCAGAAACGCCACGTTCGCCGGACGCTCGGCCAGTCTCCTCATCAGATACGGATACCACTGTGTCCCGAACGGTACGTATACCCGCATCCGATATCCCTCGCGCACGAGTCGGTCCTGTAGATCCCGCCTGACGCCGTACAGCATCTGAAACTCGTATTGATCCGACGTCAGTTTATTCGCCCTCGCGAACCGCTTCGCTTCAGCGATGATTGCCTCGTCGTGGGTGGCGATGCCGGGATAGTTGCCATGGAGCATCAGAGCCTGCATGCACTTCACGTAGTTGGCATCGACGTCCTTCTTCTCCGGATATGCTACAGTCTCCGGCTCCTTGTAAGCCCCCTTGCAGATGCGGACGCGCGCCTTGAGCTCATTGGCCCGCTCGACATCGGCGAAAGCGTCCATAACGAGGCCGAAGCGCGCGCGGCTGGCCGTGAGTACATCACCATGCTCGACCGCATCCACCAGCGGAAGCTGGACGCCAACGTGTCGGTCAAGCTCACGGCGATGGGCCTCGACGTCTCCGAGGAGCTCTGTGTGGCGATCATGCAGGACATACTTCAGCGAGCCTGCGAGTACCGCACGTTCGTGCGCATCGACATGGAATCGAGCGCGTACACGCAGCGCACGCTCGACCTCTTCGAGAAGCGGCTGTACCCGAACTACCGGGAGAACGTCGGGATCGTGTTACAGAGCTACCTCTACCGCGCTTTCGGCGATGTCGAGCGGGCCAATGAGCTCAAGGCGCGCGTCCGTATCTGCAAGGGGGCTTACAAGGAGCCGGAGACTGTAGCATATCCGGAGAAGAAGGACGTCGATGCCAACTACGTGAAGTGCATGCAGGCTCTGATGC
>DASTTD010000420.1:0-2831 GCA_035760325.1 Gemmatimonadaceae bacterium | reverse complement strand
CCGTGCGCTGGCCACGGGATGTGTACGAGCTGTTTGGACAGAAGCTGGAGGATCTTCCCGTAGAAGAATTCCACGTTGCCGTGCTCGACTCCCAGCACCGGCTGGAGCGCGACATCACCATAACCCGGGGCCTCCTCAACTCCTCTCTCGTCCACCCGCGCGAGGTTTTTCGCGAAGCGATCGCCGAGCGAGCCGCGGCCATCATTCTCGTTCACAACCACCCGAGCGGTGATCCGACACCATCCCCCGACGATCGGGTAGTAACCGAGCAGCTGGTACAGGCCGGCAAGCTACTCGACATCCCCGTGCAGGATCACGTTATTATCGGAAGGGGACGCTTCGTCAGCTTTGCGGAGGCAGGACTGTTGTGACGGCAGGCGCAATCAGGGAAAAACCGCTTCCATCCTGGATCAACGAGGGCCTTCCGGAGCGGCTCGATCGTGATCTGCTGGCGCGCGCCTATTACTTCAGCGAGCGCGCCCACGAGGGCCAGAAGCGACTCTCCGGCGACAAGTACGTCTCCCATTGCGTCGAGGTCGCCAAGATCCTGGTGGATCTACAGCTGGATTCCGTGACCGTCGCCAGCGGCCTCATCCATGACGTCGTCGAAGACACCGGCGTGACGGTCGAAGAGATCGAGGCCGAGTTCGGAAAGGAAATCGCCGAAATCGTCGATGGACTGACCAAGATCGGACACCTGCCGCTCAACTCGTCCCAGGACCGTCAGGTCGAGAACTACCGGAAGCTCCTCCTGTCGATCGCCAAGGACGCGCGCGTAATTCTGATCAAGCTCGCCGACCGCCTGCACAACATGCGGACGCTGGAGTTTCTTCCACTGGAACGGCAGCGCCGCATTGCTCTCGAGACGCGCGATCTCTATGCGCCGCTGTCACACCGGTTCGGAATGGCCAAGGTCCGCTGGGAGCTCGAGGATCTGGCGTTCAAGCACCTCGAGCCCTCCGAGTACAAGGCGCTCGCCAAGAAAGTGACGGTAAGGCGCACCGAGCGGGAGCAGGCGATCGCGCAGCTCAAGGAGCCGCTCGAATCGCATCTCAGGAAAGCCGGCATTGCCGACGTCGAAGTAACCGGGCGACCGAAGCACCTCTGGTCGATCTACAAGAAGATGCAGAAGTGGCACAAGCCGTACGAGGAGATCTACGACTTGCTCGCGGTCCGCGTCTCGGTCAACACCGTTCCGGATTGTTATCACGCTCTCGGCGTCATTCACGACCAGTTCACTCCGCTGCAGGAGCGAATCAAGGATTACATCGCTCAGCCGAAGTCGAACGGTTACCAATCGCTCCACACCACGGTGTTCGGGCCCAACAAGCAGCTGTTCGAAATCCAGATTCGCACCCGCGAGATGAATCGCACCGCCGAGTACGGGATCGCCGCGCACTGGCGCTTCAAGGAGGACAGCAAGAGCGCCGACGAGCTCGACCGCGCGCTGCAGTGGTTCCGGCAGGTGCTGGAGCTGCAGCTGGATGCGAAGACACCGGACGAGTTCCTGGAATTCCTCAAGCTCGATCTGTATCAGGACGAGATCTTCGTCTTCACCCCGACGGGCGATGTGATTCAGCTGCCGAAAGGTGCGACACCCATCGATTTCGCTTTCGCGGTCCATACCGAGGTAGGCCTGCATTGCCAGGGAGCGCGAATCAACGGCCGCATCGCCAGCCTCGCGCGCGAGCTCAAGAACTCGGAGACCGTCGAGATCATCACCTCGGCGGCGGCCAAGCCGAGCCGGGATTGGCTCGCGCATGTCAGGACCGGGAGGGCGCGCCACAAAATCCGGCAACGCCTTCGCATCGAGGAGCACAACACCTCCATCAAGCTCGGCCGCGAGATCCTCGAGCGGGAGGTAAAGCGGCGCCGACTCGGCAAGATCGAGGACTCGCGGCTGCTCGCGGTCGCCAGGAGCCTGCACCTCAACGACCTGAACCACCTCATCGCGTCAATCGGCCAGGGGGACATCAACATCTCCCAGGTGCTGAAGGAGCTGTACCCCGAGTCCGAGGGGAGCCCGGAGGTCGTGAAGCCGGGTCCCCTCGACTGGCTGGTCGACCGCGTTCGCGGTGCCCCGAAAGGCGTAAGAATTCAGGGCGTCGACGGGATGATGGTTCGCTATGCCCAATGCTGTCAGCCGGTACCCGGCGACGAGGTCGTGGGGTATGTAACGAGGGGGCGCGGAGTCAGCATCCACCGGTCCGATTGTCCCAATCTTCTCATGCTGGTGCAGGAGCCCGAGCGGCGGCTGGAGATCGACTGGAAGGAGCTGGAGGGGGAGAAGTTCATGGTCCGCCTCGCCCTCGAAGCCACGGACCGCCGCGGACTCTACGCCGACCTCGCTACGGCGGTCTCGGCGACGGGAACCGACATCCGGAGCTTCGAGCTGCACAGCGCGGATGGGCATGTCATCGGTGAGCTCGCCGTGGAAGTCGGCAACCTCGCTCACCTCGAAAAGATTCTCAAAGCGGCCAGACGCGTGAAGGGCGTGACTGAAGTAGCCCGTCGCGAGCGCCTTACCAGCGATACGAAGAATGTCGAAAGCAGCATTTGACCTTCAGGCTCCGTTCGAGCCCGCCGGCGATCAACCGAAAGCGATAGCGGAGCTGACCCGCGGGCTGGACCGGGGAGACCGCTTTCAGACGCTGCTCGGCGTGACCGGGTCGGGAAAGACGATGACGATTGCCCACGTCATCCGGAATTTCGGGCGGCCGACGCTCGTGCTGTCGCACAACAAGACGCTCGCGGCGCAGCTGTACGGAGAGATCAAGAGCTTCTTTCCGCACAACGCGGTCGAATACTTCATCTCCTACTACGACTACTAC
>DASTTD010000419.1:0-10614 GCA_035760325.1 Gemmatimonadaceae bacterium | reverse complement strand
GTTCGCCCTCGGCCCCGTCGCCCTCGACGTATCGCTGCTGAGTCTGCTCGGCGTTCTCGTGGCATATCTCATCGCACGCTCGATTTTCTAGGAGTTACTTATGATCGGCAACCTGGGGCTCCCCGAAATTCTGATCATCATGGTGATCATCCTGCTTCTGTTCGGGGCCAAGCGCATCCCGGAGATTGCGGGATCGATGGGGAAGGGCATCAAGGAATTCAAGAAGAACATCAACGAAGCGACGCGGGAAATCACCTCGGAGACGCAGCCGCCCGCCGGCGCCGAGCCAAGGCTTACCAGCGCGGAGCTGGAGCGGCGTAGAGTGGCGGAAGAGGAAACGGCGCGCCAGGCTCCGAAGCGCCTGCTGTAGCGGAACACGCTCCAGGCGCCATCCGACTACTGGCTGGCGCGGCGCGCGGAAGCTTCGACCTCGCGCCTGTTGTCCTCGATGTCAGCCGTGGCTCGCAGGTTGCCGAGAAACTCCCGCACTCGCTGCTGTCTCGCCTGTTGGAGCGCCTGCGCCCTCAGCCCGTCCTTCTCGGCGTCGAACGCCGCGCGGTCCGCGGCCTGACGCTCGTCCACTCGCATTACCACGACACCGCCCGGTGTCTTGATCGGCTCGCTGACGGTGTCGAGCGGTAAACTGAACGCCGCTCCGACCGCCTCGGGCAGGTTCGTCAGCTCCGGAGCGCCCGTCGCTCTGGTGAACGCCTTCGGCTCGAGAATCTTCAGACCCATCAGCTGCGCGGCTGATTCCAGGCTGCCCGCCGCGGCGACCTTTGCGAAGTTTCTCGCCCGTGGAATCAGCATGTCGATCTTCTTCTGCCGCATGAGATAGGGCCGGATGTCAACCTTGGCCTGATCGAGCGACAGCACTCCTCCCGGGGTGATCGAGTCGAGACGCGCGAGATAGTATCCGTCCTCGGCGTCGAACAGCTCGCTCGTCTCACCAGGGCGCGCGCCCTGGAAGGCCCACGGTCCGACGCTGGGAATGAAGCGGCCGTTCAGCGTGACCGAGTTTCCCTCGATCACTTCAGTTCGCACGATCGGGATGCGCAGCACCCGCGCGGCTTCGTCGAGCTTTCCCGCCTCTTCGCTGGAAGCAGCGATGCGGGCGAGCGAATCCGCGCGACGGTCCGTCAGCGCCGCGGTGGAGTCGGTCTGCTGGATCCGATAAAGGATGTGACGCAGGGCCGTCGTGTCGCCCTTTCTTTCGTCGACCTTGATGATGTGGTATCCGAACTGCGTCAGCACCGGCGGAGATATCTCGCCGGGCCGCAACCTGGCCGCGGCCGACTCGAAATCCGGGACGAATCTTCCTTTCACGCCGCGGCCGAGCGAGCCGCCCTGCGCACCTGACACCGTATCAGCCGACTCCGCGCGCGCGACATCGTCGAACTTCTCACCTGCCAGAATTCTCTCCCTGGCCTGACCGGCGCGGGCTCTCACCGCGGCGGAATCGGCCGCGCTCACGACACGCGGCACGATCAGGATCGAAACCTTGGCGCGGCCAGGCCGGTCGAACAGCTTCTTGTGCGAGTCGTAATACGCTCTCACCTCGTCGTCCGTCACCCGAACGCCCGAGTCTGGAATCAGCTCCGGCTCGAAGAGAACGAAGGAGACTTCGGCGCTGTCGCGGGTGTCCTGCCAGCGCCGCCACAGCTGCGCTTCGGTTACATACACGTCAGACGCTATCTGGTCGAACAGCTTTTCCTTCGGGATCTCGTTCCGGTAGTATTGCTCGAGCTGATAAAGCAGTCCTTCCTGCTTCGCCATCGGGCTGCGCAGAAACCGCTCGTACTTAGCCGGGTCGAACCGTCCGTCCGTCTGGAGATCCGGAGCCTGCATCAGCTGCGGTGGAGGGCTGAAGCGCGCTGCCTGCAGAATCTCGTCGTCGGTCACCCTGATTCCGCGCCGCTTGTACTCCTGCCGGAGCAGGGCGTCCGTGACCAATTGCTCGAATGCCTGGTCCTGAAGCCGCGTCCGCTCGTCGAGCGTCATGCTCTGTCCGCCCTGCTGGGTGGCGGACTGCTCCAGGTTCTGTGACGTCTGGTACCATGTCGAGGCCAGAATGTCTTCGCCGTTAACCGTAGCGACCGCGGTGTTGGTGGTAATCGGGGCGCTCCCCAGCAGCCCCGACGTCTCCATCAAAAGAAACCCGCCAACGAAGGCGATGAGGATGAAGATCCAGATGTATTTTGCGGACGACCGCATCGATGACAGCAAAAGCTCGTACTCCGACTGAAAAAGAGGCGAAACCAAACGGGCGGGAAACGGTCTATAGCCTTGTAAGGTATGAGTTTGAGTCATTGACACGCAAGTCGCGCGACGGGCCGGATTGGTGCATCTTTCAGCGGGTCAACGGCGTGAGGGCGGTAACTGATGAGAGGTAACTGATGGACTACGATCGGCTTCGGGAGCTCCAGGCAAAGTTCGACGAGAATCCTCGCCGCTACTTCGCGCCGCTTGCGAACGAATACCGCAAAGGCGGAAATCCGAAGCGCGCGATCGAGATCTGCCGTGCGCACCTTGCGCAGATGCCGGGACACATGAGCGGCCAGGTGGTGTTCGGCCAGGCATTGTTCGAGGGCGGGGAGTACGAGGAAGCCCGCAAGGTGTTCGAGGGAGCTCTCGTGCTGGATCCCGAGAATCTCATCGCGCTCAGATCACTCGGCGATCTTTCGCTTCAGGCGGGAGACACTGTGCAGGCGCGCTCCTGGTACAAGCGTCTTCTCGAGGCCGATCCGAAGGATGCGGCCGTGATCGCTCTGATCGCCGCAATCGATGCCCCTCCGGCGACCGCGGGAGAAGAACCAGCGACGAGCTCGGAGCTCAACGTCGACTATTCCTTCGTCGATCAAGCGCCGACCGCTGGTGCACCGCCACTGGGACTCGAGCACCACTACCCGACGGCTGACACCGCGGCGGATGACGCTGCGAGTGAAGCTCGAGCCACATCCTCCCCCGCGCCCGAGCCGGCGGCCGAGAACTTCGGCGAGCCACCGGCGCCGATGGGCCCGGATCGTGATGCGCTCGACTGGTCCCAGGGTCCTGCGGAGACTGGAGGAGCGACGCCGGCAGCGTCTGGAAACGACGATGCCCGGGCGACGGAAGACGCCTCACAGACTTCCTCATTCGTCGGAACGAATCCCGAGCCCTTCGTCAACGAGACGATGGCGCAGCTATACCTGCAGCAAGGGTACAAACAGCTCGCGCTCAGAGTCTATCGACAGCTTTCCGAGAGGAAGCCCGAAGACCAGGCGCTGAAGGATCGGATCGCGGAGATCGAGGCGAGCCAGGCCGCGGGTCAATCCCGCGCTCAGCCCGAAGCGCGCCGCGAGGAGGCTCCATCGGTGGAATCGCCGACGCCCGAACCGGCCGCGCCGCGCGCGCCCTCGACCGAGTCCCCGCTCCCGCACGGACCGGGAAGCCAGCCGTCGTCCATCGAGAGCCCCGGTGGCGGCAGCTTTCCCGTGGATTCACCTCCGAGCTCGCCGTCCCCGTCCTCCGAGCCGGATTCGATCGAGTCCCCGGTAAGGGAAGAGCCGCGCGCGGAGCCAGAAGGCATAGCCGCGCGCCAGCCGTCGATGAAAGAATTTTTCGCGACGCTCGGCCGCCGGCGTCCGGCGCCGCCGGTGCGGCCGAACGCACCCGATCCCTGGCGCCCTGAAGCTTCCGCACCGGCTGGCGTCCCGGCCGCGCCAGCCAACCCGGAGTCCCTCGACGCGGTCTTCGCGGGTGCGAAGGTGAGCGCGAAAGATGCGCGCGCGGCGAGCACACTCGCGGGCGCGTTCAGCGCGACGGCCCGCGCGACGAGTCCGCCGTTGCCGCCGGCGATTCCTACCCCGCGCGCCAATCCTCGTCTGCAGACGCAGGAGTCAGAGGAAGACGTCGCCAAATTCCGCGCCTGGCTCGACGGGCTCACCGGCGAGTGAGGATCGCGGTCATCAACGGCCCCAACCTCAACCTCCTCGGCAGGCGCGAGCCGGCGTTGTACGGGAAGGAGACGCTGGCGGATATCGAGTCGAATCTGCTGAGCGTCGCGGGCGAGCTTGGCGTGACGCTCTCGTTCTCGCAGCACAACGGGGAAGGTGAGATAGTCGAGGCCGTGCACCGGCTCCGAGGCCGGGCGGATGCGGCTCTGATCAACGCCGGCGCGTACAGTCACACGAGCCTCGCCATTCGTGACGCGCTCGTCGGCATCTCGATGCCGTTCGTCGAGGTGCATCTGACCAATATCTACTCCCGCGAGCCCGAGCGCCGGCGGTCCGCGCTGGCTGACGCCGCGCTGGCCGTCGTCTGCGGATTTGGCGCGTACACCTATGAGCTCGCGCTGCGCGGACTCGTGCGCATTCACTCCACCGCCGCGGTAAATGACTGATCGCCGCCCACAGCGCCTCGCGGCGCTTCGTGATTCTCTCACGGCGGCGCACCTGGACGGCCTGGTGCTGACCAGTCTGCCGAACGTTCGCTATCTGACCGGATTCTCGGGCTCGAGCGCGCTCGTTCTCGTCACCGCGCGCGAGGTTCACTTCATCACGGATTTCCGCTATGACACCCAGGTCCGCGCCGAAGTCGGCGACCTCGCGGCGGTAAGGATCGAGCCGGCGAGCCTGTGGAACGGGTTGTGGGAGGCGGCCGGCGCCATCAACGGACTCGCGGTGGTCGGATTCGAGTCGGCTCATCTGCTGCACCGCGATTTTCAGCGGCTGCTGACGGAGGGCGGGAGATGGCAATGGCGGCCGCAGCTCAACACCGTGGAGACGCTCCGCCAGTCGAAGGATGCCGGAGAGGTGGCGCTGATTCGAGAGGCGGGCGCGATCGCGATCCGTGCGCTTCGCACGACGCTCGACCAGCTGAAGCCCGGCCTGTCCGAGCTGAACGTCGCGGGAATTCTGGAGAAGGCGCTTCGTGACGAGGGAAGCGAGGAGTTTCCATTTTCCGTGATCGTCGCTTCCGGTCCGCGTGCCGCGCTCCCCCACGCGCGGCCGTCGGAGCGCGTGATACAGAGCGGCGATCTCCTGCTCCTCGACTTCGGCGCGCAGTACCGCGGCTATTGCTCGGACATTACCCGTACCGTCGTGATCGGGAAGGCGACCGACGAACAGCGTGACGTCTATGACATCGTGAAGAACGCGAATGCGGTCGCGACCACTTCGGTGCGGGCGGGCATGCGCGGACAGGATGCCGACGGCCTGGCGCGGCGCTACATTGAGGAGCGCGGTTACGGAGACGCATTCGGACACAGTCTCGGTCACGGTCTGGGACTCGAAGTGCACGAAGCGCCCCGACTCGCGAAGACCGTCGAATCGCTCCTCGGACAGGGCGCCGTTGTGACGATAGAGCCGGGGATTTACCGGCCGGGCTGGGGTGGAATCCGAATCGAGGATGACGTCCACCTCGCCGCCGGCGGCCCGGAGATACTCACCGACTTCACGCGCGATCTACTCGAGGTGGCGTGACCCGAATGCGAGATCACCGCGCACCTCCTCCCTCGACCCGACCAGAAGCGAAATGACAATGTTCGACCTTCGCTACGTGAAAAAGCTCGTGGAGATGCTCGATGAATCCAGCGTTGATTCCATCGAGATCTCGTCCGACAAGGGAATGAAGATCAGGATCTCAAAAACGCCGCAGCAGCGGGGCGCCATGCAGATGGCGGCGCCCGTCGCGCTGCCGCCGATGGTTCATCCCCCGGCTCCGCCGGCGCCTCCTGCCGGAGAGTCCGCGCATGCCGCGCCGGCTCCGAAGCCCGAGCCGGCGAAATCGAAGTTCCTCGAGGTGAAGTCGCCGATGGTCGGCACGTATTACGGCGCGCCCGAGCCGGGCGCCAAGCCGTACCTCGCGGTCGGCGACCGCATCGGCAAGGGCCAGATCGTCTGCATCATCGAAGCGATGAAAATCATGAACGAGATCGAGTCCGAGTACGACGGGGTCGTCAAGGAGATCCTGGCGCAGAACGCGCATCCGGTCGAATACGGGCAGGTCCTCTTACGCGTAGATCCCAATGGCTGACAAAAAGACAGAAGTCGCGCCGCAGCCCGCGGCGGCACCCGGCAGGACGTTCGACTACAAGTCCGTCCTCCAGCAGATGATCCAGAGCAACGCGTCGGACCTTCACCTCAAGGTGGGCCGCGCGCCGACGCTCCGCATAGATGGACAGATGGTCACCACCGATGCTCAGCCGCTCAAGCAGGACGACCTGCGGAGCGTGGCCGAGCAGGTGATGGGCCCGAGGAACATCAAGGAATTCGCGGAGCTGAAGGAATCGGACTTCGCGCTCGCCGTTCCGGGTGTCGGCCGCTTCCGCGTGAATGCGTATCAGCAGCGGGGCACCGTCGCATTCGCGTTTCGAACCGTCCCGTTCCAGGCGAAGACGATCTCCGAGCTGAACCTGCCCGCTGTGTGCGAGCGGATCGCGATGATGCCGCGCGGCCTGATTCTCGTCACCGGGATCACCGGCTCGGGGAAATCGACCGCCCTCGCGTCCATGATTCACTACATCAACCAGAACCGGCAGGCCAACGTCATCACGATCGAGGACCCGATCGAGTTTCTGCACCGCGACATCAAGTGCAGCATCAATCAGCGCGAGGTGGGAACGGACACCGGCAGCTTCGGCCAGGCCCTCAGACGCGTGCTGCGGCAGGATCCCGACGTCATCCTCGTCGGCGAGATCCGCGATCTGGAGACTCTCGACACCGCGCTTAAAGCAGCCGAGACAGGCCACCTCGTGTTCTCGACGCTGCACACCACCGACGCGACCCAGACCATCAATCGGGTGCTGTCGTTCTACCCGCCGCACCAGCAGACCGAAGTGCGTTACATGCTGTCGACGGCGCTGCGCGCGATCGTCTCGCTGCGTCTCGTCAAGCGCACCGATAAGAAAGGGCGGGTTCCAGCCGCGGAAGTGCTCGTGAACACGGAAGCGGTGCGCGACCAGGTTCGGGATCTCTCGAAGGCACTCAACATCCCGGAGCTGATCCGCGAAGGAGCAGTGCCGTACGGGATGCAGAGCTTCGACCAGTCACTGATGAACTGGTACGAAAAGGGCGTGATCTCCTACGACGACGCGCTGCTCGCGTCGACGAGCCCCTCCGAGTTCGCGCTGCGCGTTCAGGGGGTCGCGGCGTCGAGCGATACGTCGTGGGATACGTTCAAGCAGGACGTTACTTGACAGACCGGTGGGTGAGTCAGGCTGCTTACATACGGCGACTGACGAGCTGGTAGCTGCCAGCCTTAAAGCTGCCAGCCACGTGCCTACTACCGGGCGACAGGCAACCTCGAACGATAGGAAAAGGCACGATGTTCTGCAGTGGCTTCGATCGAAGAAGCGTCGAGATGCACGCTCGCGGCAGGCAGCTTTCAGCCTGGCAGCTACCAGCTCGTCAGTCGCCGTCCACACGGATTCTTCAGCATCAAGTGCACCTTCCGCCGCAAAGTGTTTAAGAAGATCCTGATAGCAAACCGCGGCGAGATAGCGCTGCGCGTGATCCGCGCCTGCCGCGAGCTCGGTGTGCAGACAGTAGCGGTATACTCCGAGGCTGATCGCGAGTCCCTGCACGTCCGCTTCGCCGACGACGATGTCTGCATCGGCCCGGCGCCGGCCCGCGATTCGTACCTCAATATCCCGCGGATTATCGCCGCCGCCGAGATCGCCGGGGCCGATGCCATTCATCCCGGCTATGGATTCCTCGCCGAGAACGCGGAATTCGCCGAAACGTGCGTGGCGTCGAACATCGCGTTCATCGGGCCTTCGGCGCAGCAGATCCGCGTCATGGGAGACAAGTCCGCGGCGCGGAAAGCGATGCTCGACGTCGGAGTGCCGATCATCCCCGGCACGACTGGTCCCATCGACGATCCCGACGAGGCTCTCAGGTTCGCGCGCGAGATCGGTTTCCCGGTCATCATCAAGGCGGCCGCCGGCGGTGGCGGGAAGGGAATGCGTGTCGCGACGGACCCCGAGGACTTCGGGCGGTCGCTGCAGCTGGCGCGGTCTGAGGCGCTCTCCGCCTTCGGCAACGGCGACGTGTACGTCGAGAAATACCTCGCGCGCCCGCGGCACATCGAGTTCCAGATCATGGGCGACCGCCACGGCAACGTCATTCACCTCGGCGAGCGCGATTGCTCCGTGCAACGGCGCCATCAGAAGCTGATCGAGGAAGCGCCAAGTCCCGCGCTCACCGACGACCTGCGCGAGAAGATGGGCGAGGCCGCCGTGCGAGGCGCCAAAGCAATCGACTACGTCGGCGCCGGCACCATCGAGATGCTTCTCAACGAGGACAAGTCGTACTACTTCATGGAGATGAACACCCGCATCCAGGTCGAGCACCCCGTAACTGAAATGCTCACCGGCGTCGACCTGGTGAAGGAGCAGATCAGGGTCGCCAGCGGCGACAAGCTGTCGGTGAAGACACCGGTCGAGCGCCGCGGACACGTGATCGAATGCCGCGTCAACGCGGAAGACCCCGCCCGGAATTTCCAGCCATCACCCGGGCGCATCGACGTGTTTCATCCGCCCGGAGGACCTGGCGTTCGTCTCGACACACACGTATACGCGGGATATTCGGTGCCGCCCTATTACGATTCGCTCCTCGCCAAGCTGATCTGCCAGGGACGAGACCGACCCGAGGCGCTGCGCCGCATGCAGGTAGCGCTGGAGAGCTTCATCATCGAGGGCGTGACGACGACCATTCCATTTCTGGCGAGAGTCATGGCTAACCAGCGCTTCAAGGATGGAGCGGTGGACACGAAATTCCTGGAGCGCGAAACGGACCTCATGAAAGAGCCAGTCAGTGCGGGTTGATGTCTTCTTCACCCCGGGCGAAGTCACGCTCCAGGACACCTCCGGCCGCCTGGTCGCGATCATCGACGTCCTGCGCGCCTCTACGACGGTGGCCGTCGCGCTCGCCAACGGCGCCAAGACCGTCGTACCGCTTCCGACAGCTGACGAAGTAATCCTGCGCTCCCGCGACTTCGCGAAATCCGCGGTAAGGACCGCCGGCGAACAGAAGATGCAGCCCATCCCCGGGTTCGACATGGGGAACTCGCCGGGCGCGTTCACGGCTGAGGCGATCGAAGGCAAGACCATCCTGCTCACGACGTCGAACGGCACCCGCGCCCTCCTCGGAGTGCAGGGCGCCCGTGACATAGTCATAGCTTCGTACGTCAACTTTACGGCGGTGCTGGCGCTGATGAAGCTGGCGTCCAATACCGGCCTCGACATCGCGATCATCTGCGCGGCCGAAGACGGCGGTTTCGCACTCGAAGACGCCGGGTGTGCCGGGCGGTTTGCCCGGGCGATTCCGAAGGGTCCCGACGTGGTTCTCAACGATGCCGCGGCGGCTTCAGTGCTGATTGACCGCAAATATGGCGACAACATTGCGAAAATCTTCCAAGACTCGTCTCACGGGAAAGAGCTCAAAGCGGCGGGATTCGGTGACGACCTCGCCACCGCCGCGGCGGTGGACTCCTATTCTGTGGTCCCGATCTATCAAGACCGGCAAATCACCAAGATCGGGCCCGACCGGGAGCGATAACCGCAGGGCGGTACTCGGCCGCGAGATCCGCGGCATTGTACTGCTCCTGTTCGCGGTTTTCCTTGGCGGCGCGCTCGCCGCCGAAGGCTTCGCACAGCTCGAGGGAAACTCCGACTCGAGCCAAAGCTTCGGCTGGATGGGCGGACTGCTCGCGGTCCCGGTAACGGCGTTCTTCGGCTGGCCCGCCGCGCTTCTCCTCCCACTCGCCCCCGCCGCCCACGCCCTTCGCCTCTTCGGCCGCCTCGGCGAGCGCAAGGACCGCTCATGGATGGTCTTCCTGCTCGGCATCGTTGTACTGCTGCCAGTGATATTCGGGCTCGCCCAGGGCGGGACGCGCGAAGCCGGGGCCTTGGCCGGCATCTGGGGGAGCTTTTCCGCTTTCTACCTGCTCCAGTTCGCCGGACCGACCGGCGCTTGGATCGTGATCGCCCTCAGTCTGAGCGCGCTCATGGCGGCTACGCTGTCGTGGAATCCAATCCGCGTGGTGGTCGGGAAGCGGGTGGTGCACCTCGATGGCAGCGCACCTACACCCGCGGACCGGAGAGGACTCGATCCCAGTCTGGAGATCCAGGTTCCGGCGTCCTCGAAGGTGGCGCTGGTCCCGAGGCTCGAGCCGTCCCCCGAAGAGATGCCCGCCGCTGATTTGTCCCTGATGGATTCCTCGCTCGGCGAGCCCGGCGAGATCGACGTTCCCCTCGTAACGACGGTCGAGAGAAAGAGCGGCAGAAGAACACGCTCGACGGCTGCCGACGCGCACGCGGATAAAATCGCGGCTGAGATCGGAGCGGGTGAAGGAGAAGCCGTCTCGTTCACGGACGAGGACCTCCCATCCCCCGACCTCCTCGCCCCCCCTCCGCCCCGCAACACCGACCTCGGCAGGCGCGAATTAGATGCGATGGGCGTGAAACTGATGGACGCGCTCCGCACTTTCCGTGTCGAAGGCGAGCTCGTGGGCCGGACGACCGGTCCGGTCGTGACGCAGTTCGAAGTGGCGCCAGCGGCGGGTGTGAAAGTGCGGCAGATCGCGAATCTTTCCAATGATCTCGCGCTCGCGATGCGCGCGCAGAGCATCCGC